>JBAXXH010000242.1:0-4633 GCA_037127995.1 Methylococcaceae bacterium
CTTATTATACCACTGAAAAAATGCGATATTATCTATTCATCTGCTTGGGACTATAGGTGAGGAATTCAGTATCAAGGTGGATTGTTTGAGAACGAAACCTCGCTGGATGCAAGCAAAGATAAGCTGTAAAAGGAGAAAGAAAGCGACAAAGATTCAACCACCGGATGCGGAAAACCGCATGTCCTGTGGTGTGGGAGGGATAACGGGCGCAATCCCGTTATCTCGACCCGATCTACTAAACTGTCGGAAAATCATTGCCTCCAAAGAAATATTTCATGAATGACGATCCGTTTGGTTTGATGGTAAACGGATCACTTTAACAGCTCAAGAAAGCGATCCACTTGATCAGCCTCCGTCGCAAAGCTGGTTACCAAACGCACCAACACTTCGTTTTCACCTAACAGGCCAGGTGTTGCGCGTGGCGGATTCCACTGATAAAAAACGGCTCCTTTTTCCTGGAGCTGGTTGGCGTATGCTTTATTCAAAATAATAAATACTTCATTCGCCTCTGCATGCCAGGCTAATCGTGCTTGGGTAGCGTTTACGATGCCCTTTTGCAAACGCTCAGCCATGGCGTTGGCATAACGCGCCATAGTTAACCAAAGATCATCGTGTAAATAAGCGTCAAATTGAGCAGCGATAAAGCGGCTTTTGGACAGTAATTGCGCAGCGCGTTTACGGATAAACGGCAGGTCGTTGGATAAATCCGGATTCATAAATATTAACGCTTCCGCACACCAGCAACCATTTTTGGTAGCGCCGAAAGAAACAATATCCACGCCCCGTTTCCAGGTCATTTCTGCGGGCGTTAGCGCCAACGCAACCAGCGCATTCGCAAAACGTGCACCATCTATATGCAAGGGTAAGCCGTAAGCTTGTGCAACCCCGGCAATGGCGGCAATTTCATCCGGCTGATAAAGCGTGCCAATTTCGGTAGCTTGGGTGATGGAAATCGCCAACGGTTGCCCCGCATGGACAAAATCAGGCGGAAAACGCTCGATTTCGGCTTTGAGGTTGTGTGGGTCAATTTTACCGTTTGCCCCATCTACCGGTGCCAGACGTGCGCCATGGGTAAAAAACTCCGGCGCACCGCATTCATCTTCCAGCATGTGCGCTTCGCGATGACAAAAGGAAACGCCACCCGGACGGTTGACAGCAGCCAGTGCCAGCGAATTTGCTGCGGTGCCGGTGCTGACGAAATAAACCGCCACCTCACGTTCAAACAGTTCGTTAAACCGTTGTTCGATCTTGCGATCAAGTGTGCTTGCGCCATAAGGCGCTGAAAATCCTGGAGAGGCTTCCAGCAAACGTTGCGCAATGGCAGGGTGCGCACCAGCCCAATTATCGGATGCAAAATTCATGGTGACTGTTATCGGGTATTTATAATAGAGTGGACGGTAGTTTACCCAGTTTTTGATCCGGATTTAAGAGAATAATGATTTTGTGTTGGAGATTGTTTCTATTCAAATTAGGATTACTGTCACTATTACTCCAATGTTAGCCTGTTTATTTCTACACTCACTTGAATTGTAAGCTTTCCTACAAAAAAAATCCCCATAAAATAGCTTAAAATCAATAGCTTATAAAATGGCATAAGGCTTGCTATTGTCACTACAAACAAAGCTGTTTTTTTATAAAGGCAACCATGAAATCAACAAAAGATATTGCTGCGCTGCTGGATGAACCTGCTTGTGAGCATAACAAGAAAGAAAAATCCGGTTGTGCCAAGCCCAAACCGGGTGCTTCGGCAGGTGGTTGCGCTTTTGACGGGGCACAGATTGCCTTGTTGCCTATTGCTGATGTCGCACATATTGTCCACGGACCCATTGCCTGTGCCGGCAATTCTTGGGATAACCGGGGTACGCGGTCTTCCGGTGCGGATTTATATCGCATCGGTATGACGACCGATTTAACCGAGCAGGACATTATTATGGGACGTGCGGAAAAGCGCTTGTTCCATGCCATCAAACAAGCCATTGATACTTACTCGCCGCCCGCAGTCTTTGTTTATAACACCTGCGTACCGGCATTAATTGGTGATGATATTAATGCCGTATGTAAATCAGCTACAGAACGCTGGGGCGTTCCGGTGGTGCCGATTGATTCTGCCGGATTTTACGGTACCAAAAACCTGGGCAACCGTATTGCCGGTGATGCGATGGTGAACCATGTGATTGGTACGCGTGACCCTGATCCGTTGCCGCAAATCGCGGCGCATGAAGGTATTAAAGTCCATGATGTTAATCTGGTCGGCGAGTACAACATTGCCGGTGAATTCTGGCATGTGTTGCCTTTGCTGGATGAACTGGGCTTGCGGGTGTTGTGTACGCTGTCCGGTGATGCACGCTTTCGTGAAGTGCAAACCATGCACAAAGCCGAAGTTAATATGATGGTGTGCTCAAAAGCGATGGTAAATGTCGCCCGCAAGTTACAGCAACAATACGGCACGCCTTGGTTTGAAGGTAGTTTTTACGGCATTACCGACACCAGTCAGGCGTTGACTGATTTTGCAAAAGCCCTTGATGATGCCGATTTAATTGCCCGTACCGAGGCGCTAATACAGCGTGAAGAAAGCCGGGTCAGGAAAGAACTCGAGCCTTGGAAAGCTCGCCTCAAAGGCAAGCGGGTCTTGTTATTTACCGGCGGTGTAAAAAGCTGGTCGGTGATTTCAGCACTGCAAGATTTAGGGATGGTGGTAGTTGCTACCGGCACCAAAAAATCCACCGAAGAAGATAAAGCCAGAATACGTGAATTGATGGGCGAAGACACCGTGATGATTGACGATGGCAGTCCCAGAGCGTTGCTGAAAATTGTCCATGATTATAAGGCCGACATTTTGATTGCCGGTGGTCGAAATATGTACACGGCGTTAAAAGCCAAAGTGCCGTTTTTGGATATTAACCAGGAACGCGAATTTGGTTATGAAGGTTATCAAGGCATGTTGGAACTGGTGCGCCAATTGGCACTGACGATTGAAAGTCCGGTGTGGGAAGCGGTGAGGGCACCTGCGCCTTGGAAAATAAAATCCCGCCCGGCTCCCCTTTTTCAAAGTGGGGAATGCTAACCATGGCTGACATCCTGAAAAGAAACAAAGCGTTATCGGTTAATCCTCTTAAAGCCAGCCAGCCCATCGGCGGTTCCTTGGCGACATTGGGTTTTAATCGGGCAATACCCATGCTGCATGGTTCGCAAGGCTGCACGGCTTTTGCAAAAGTGTTTTTTGTACGCCATTTCAGGGAACCGATTCCACTGCAAAGCACGGCGATGGATCAAGGCAGTTCGGTGATGGGTGCTGACGAAAATGTACGCGAAGGGATTAGAACCATTGCCGAAAAATCCCGTCCGGCACTAATCACTATTTTAACGACGGGGCTTGCTGAAACCCAAGGCGCGGATGTGCATCGTAATGTTCGGGAATTTAGAGAAGCCAACCCCGAATTTGCCGACGTTGCCGTAGTGGGTGTCAATACCCCTGATTTTACCGGCAGCGTAGAGACCGGTTATGCAGCGACACTCACGGAGATTATCCGTGCCTTAGTCCCCGCTGCCAAAGAAGCGGGCACTTACCCCGGCAAACGGAAACGTCAGGTTAATGTCTTGGCAAACTACACGCTGACACCCGGCGATCTGGAAGCGCTTCGGGATATTTTTGAACAATTTCAGCTCAGAGCGGTTTTTATACCGGATATTTCCGACTCGCTGGATGGCTGTTTGACGGATGAAGATTTTAGTCCGCTGACCATTGGCGGCACGCCTTTGTCAGAAATGGCAACTTTGGGCGATGCGCTGGCAACGGTGGTTATCGGGCCGTCGCTTTATAAAGCAGGCGAATTACTGGAAGAACGCACAGGCGTTCCGACTTATACACTGGATCATCTTTATGGCTTAAAAGCCAATGATGCACTGATTAGCGCGTTGACTGAAATCAGTGGCCGTGAGGTGCCCGAGCGCATTGAACGGCAGCGCTCACAATTGCAGGACGCCATGCTGGACACACATTTTATGTTGGGTCAGTTACGCATTGCCATTGCCGCCGATGCGGATTTACTGAATGCGTTTGTTGATCTGGTTCAGGAAATGGGTGCTGAAGTGGTTGCCGCAGTTACTTCTTGCAATGTACCTTTATTAGCGCGTATTCCGGTTGCCACCATCAAAATTGGCGACCTTGAAGATATGGAGCACATTGGCAAGGCCAATAAAGCGCAACTGGTCATTGGCAACTCCCATGCCGTGGATACCGCTGAAAGACTGGGCACGCCCATCTTGAGAGCCGGCTTTCCGTTATTCGATATTATTGGCGGTTATCAAAAAACCTGGATCGGTTATCGCGGCACCCGGCAAACGCTGTTTGATTTGGCCAATTTGGTCATCAATTATTCGCATGAAGAAATTCCGGTTTATCGTTCCGTGTATGCCCAAAAACCGGCCAGCGAACTAACCGACTATCCGCTGTCATGTCATTAACCCGACGTATGCACATTGTGCACTCGATTGATAAAAGGAAATTTATGGACACTGCATTAAAAGTTGCCTTTGCCACGACCGATATGGAAACCGTTAATCAGCATTTTGGTTCTGCCAAATCTTTTGCAGTCTATGCCGTTGATTTGGAAAATTCCGAACTACTGGAAGC
>JBAXXH010000243.1:0-4624 GCA_037127995.1 Methylococcaceae bacterium
TTTTATTAATACTACTGAATGGACGCTTTGAGTAGAGATCAGGGTGTCTGAAATTCATGAATGACAAGTTTGTTCATGAGGTTAAATTAATAGACCCCAAACTAAAAAACGCTGCCAACTGGGAGCAAGAAATTGCCGGTTATTCAGAGGCGCAATACCAACTGCTCTTGATGCGCATGAGTCCCGACAGTGCCAAATTAAAACGCGAACACTACTTATCCAATCTGTTTAACCAGCAAGATACCGATAATTTTGCCAAGTTGTTTGATGACACCTTGCGCGATATCGCGATTTTTAACAACGATATTTTCTCGGTTAAAACCGACAGCGGTGCCAAGATTACCTTGTTTGATAATGAGCTAAGCAATTACATCACCGACAGTTCCAAGCGCGATAACTTCTGTAAAGCCATTATCAACCAACTGGTCAACTTTAGTTTTGAGAAAATCTTTAGCCAAAAATTTGATTTCTTTGCGACCATTTTTGAATACCTGATTAAAGACTACAACAAAGACGGCGGCGGTAAATATGCCGAATATTTTAGCCCTCATGCGGTGTCCATTATTATGGCTTCCATCTTGGTGCCCGCGCCGGTCAGTAACGTCACCTGTTACGATTGCGCTGCGGGTTCGGGGATGTTGCTGATGACCTTGGCACACGTTATTGGTGTAGACAGTTGTACGATTTATTCTCAGGATATTTCCCAAAAATCCAGCA
Source organism: Methylococcaceae bacterium (assembly GCA_037127995.1). Lineage (GTDB taxonomy): Bacteria > Pseudomonadota > Gammaproteobacteria > Methylococcales > Methylomonadaceae > Methylobacter_C. Next base: position 718 of record JBAXXH010000243.1, read on the forward strand.
GTATGTTGCGGCTGAATTTGATTTTAAATAATCTGGTGCATTCCATACAAAACATCATTCAAGGTAACACGATGCTTTTGCCCTACCACAAAGTGGGCGACCAACTGATGACCTTTGATTACATCGTTTCCAATCCACCGTTCAAGCTGGATTTTAGTGATTATGTCGCGGATTTGGACAGCAAACAAAATCATGAGCGCTTTTTTGCCGGCATCCCTAACGTGCCCAATAAAGATAAAGACAAGATGTCCATTTACCTGCTGTTTATCCAGCACATCATCGTGTCTTTATCGGCGACCGGTAAAGCCGCCATCGTTGTACCCACCGGTTTTATTACCGCACAAAGCGGCATTGAAAAGAAAATCCGTGAAAAGCTGGTTGACTCCAGAATGCTGCGCGGCGTGGTATCCATGCCCAGCAATATCTTTGCCACCACCGGTACCAACGTGTCGATTTTGTTTATCGACAAAACCAATACCAAAGGCGACATCGTGTTAATGGATGCCTCCAAATTAGGCACCAAAGTCAAAGACGGCAAAAACCAAAAAACGCTGCTGTCACCCGAAGAAGAACAATTGATTATCAACACCTTTAACCGCCACGAAGCGGTAGACGATTTTAATGTCGTCGTGTCTTATGAAGACATACAAGCCAAAAACTGTTCCTTTAGCGCCGGTCAATATTTTGATGTTAAAATTGACTATACCGACATTACGCCACAAGAATTTACCGCCAAAATGGCCGGATTTACAAATAATCTGGATGCACTGTTTAAAGAATCCGCCCGGCTTGAAGCGGAAATAAAAACACAGTTGGCGGGGTTGAGGTATGAATAGTCCGCTGCCTCAAGAAAACTACCCAGGCTTATTGCAAGGCATTGGACAACTACTGCATTCGGCCAGGCAACAAGCCGCTCAGGCAGTCAATACCCTCCTGGTGCAAACCTATTGGCACATTGGTCAATATATTGTCGAATATGAACAAGGCGGGAATGAAAAGGCTGAATATGGTAGCGGCTTGTTAGACCGATTATCGAAAGACTTAAGTGCACTGCATGGCAAAGGCTTTAGTCGGTCAAATATCTATTACATGCGTAAGTTATATTTGAATTTTCAAAATAGTGAGACGCTGTCTCACAAATTAACCTGGAGCCATTATTTTGAGATTCTCAAGGCTGACGAACCCTTAGAAGTCAGCTTTTACACCCGGCAAACCGCAATAGAAAATTGGAGTGTGCGCGAGCTGAAACGGCAAATGAAAAGCATGTTGTTTCATCGCTTGGCATTAAGTAAAAATAAAGACGAAGTTTTACGCTTGGCAAATCAAGGGAATGAGCTGCAAAATCCAGAAGATTTGCTTAAAGAACCTTTTGTTCTGGAGTTTTTAAATATTCCCCAAAATCATATACTAACCGAAACCCAATTAGAACAAAAAATAATCGACCATCTGTAATATTTTATTTTGGAGCTAGGTAAAGGTTTTGCCTTTATTGCTCGCCAGTATCGCATGAGTATTGGGGGTAAACATTTTTATGCCGATTTACTGTTTTACCATCGTATCTTGAAGTGTTTTGTCGTTATAGACCTAAAGCGGGGAGCAATCACCCGCCAAGATATTGGTCAGATGAATTTATACCTCAATTACTTTGCAAAAGAAGAAAACGTTGAGGGTGATAATCAACCGGTAGGAATAGTGTTGGGGGCATACAAAGACCATTTCTTGGTGGAATACGCCACTGCCAGTATTACCAACAAAATCCTATTGGCAAAATACCTGCTTTATTTGCCTGATAAAGACCTGCTTAGCCAGCAACTGGATCGGCTGTTACAACAGGAAGAAATCCAACAACAGCTAACGGAGGGCGATGCCCATGAGTGAGCATCAGTCTGATTTTGTCCAACAAGTTGTTGGGCAAATCAGCAACAGAATGGATAAGTTGTACTCGGTAATTGTGCAACAGCCTGTTGCACAATTACCGAGCAATAAAACAGTAAACAAAATGCGTAGGAATTATAAGGTGATTGGCTGGATGAGGAGGGTAAATGGATATGATGGCATGAGTGTTTTCTAAGTTTTTTAAGGTTGAGGTTAACAAGCAATTGGCGGGGTTGACCTATGAATAAAATAATCGTCTATCGTAGGAGCGGGGTTCACCCCCGCCCTTTTGGGTGCAATCATCAAGGTGTTGTGAAAATAGCAAGGGCTTCGGGGCAACCGCAAGGTATTCAGGGGCAACCGCAAGGGATTGCCCCTACGGGTTTTGCATGGATAATTTGGAAAACAGGGCGAAGGATTGATAAAGTATGAATAGGGTAACTACAAAACGACTTGGGGATATTGTAAATTTCAAAAGAGGTTACGACTTGCCGTCTTATAATCGTATAGAAGGCGCGTATCCCATAATAAGCTCTTCTGGCATATCGGGTTATCATTCAGAATACAAAGTTGAAGGCGAAGGATTAGTTACCGGTCGATACGGTACTTTGGGCCAAATGTATTATATCAACGGGAAATACTGGCCACATAATACTGCGCTTTATGTGACCGATTTTAAAGGTAACTACCCCAAATATGTCTATTTCCTAATGAAATGCCTTGGGAATTTAAAGACATCAGATAAAAGTACCGTACCAGGCGTTAACAGAAACGATTTACATGAAATCATTGTTCCTTATATCCAGCCAGAATTTCAAAAACCGCTGGCATATTGTTTATTCCTGATAGACTCCAAAATAGAACTCAATAACCGTATTAATACCGAACTGGAAGCGATGGCGAAAACGCTTTATGACTATTGGTTTGTGCAGTTTGATTTTCCTGATAAAGACGGCAAACCCTACAAAACCAGTGGCGGTAAAATGGTTTGGAATGAGGAATTGAAAAGGGATATTCCTGATGGGTGGAAGGATGGTGTATTGGGTGATGTCCTGAGTCTGGAATACGGAAAACCCTTAAAAAATGAAGATCGATCAGGGAATGGATATCCTGTTCTTGGTTCTAATGGAATCGTTGGTTATCATAATGAATATTTGGTTGAAGGGCCGGGGATCGTGGTTGGTAGAAAAGGAACAGCGGGTGCTGTAGTTTGGGTGGAAGATAATTTCTATCCAATTGATACATCCTTTTACGTGAAAGATAAATTAAATGTAAATTTGCTGTTTCTACATTATTTCTTATTATTACAGAGCAATTTCAAGGATGTTGAGTCTGGCTCCGCTGTACCTGGACTTAATCGCAATTTTGTATATTCAGTAAAAACGGCTATCCCTGAAGTAGTTGTCATTCAGCATTTCAATAAAATGGTCGAACCATATTTTTCAAAAATAAAAGTATGTAATCAGGAAAACCAAACCCTTTCCGAACTTCGCGACTGGCTATTGCCCATGCTGATGAACGGTCAGGTACAAGTAATGCCTAGCCACTAAAAACCAAAAGCCAATGTCCACGAAAGACAACAAAAGCACACGAACAACCCCCGCATCAATTTTCGTGTCTTTCGTGCTTTTCGTGGACAATAATAAATTTGATGCTAAGCGTGACGGGGTTTGCAATTTAATGATTGACTGGAACTTGGCTATAACAGGTCAAGAGCCACTTCGCATTGAACCGTTAAGATAATTCGGGGTATTTACGAATAAGCCCATGTTTCTCGGGTACGGCCAGTGCCTAACCTGATAAAATTAATTCACTAAAGGAAAAGCCATGTTAAAAAGTTACGAAGCTATTTATGAAAATGGTCGGTTAAACTGGTTAGGTACAAAGCCACTCATTACCAAGGCCAAAGTGATTGTAGTAGTTGAAGAGAATGATCTGGAAAGTAATATCGTTCAATCGATCAAACAACTTAAAGGCATGGCACCTAAACCAGACCGAGCGATTAGCCTGGAAGAAATGGAGACGGCAATTC
>JBAXXH010000244.1:0-4563 GCA_037127995.1 Methylococcaceae bacterium
ACTGAGCTTCTCGAATGGCAGGTTTAGGGTAGCGAAAAACTAAAGCCCTATGGCTTGGTTTGGGTCGTCAGCCGACAGTCACAGTAATCAATTTTTAGCCGTTACCCGTAGTTCAGATCACTTATGTTAAAACCAATTAACACAAGTAACAGAAAATAAGACACAACTGCAAACAGTTCAACCTAATCCTGTGATGTCGCATTGACCCCGCGCAGCATCCACTCTGTCCTTCATTTCCTTGCCTCGCTTGAAGTGAATAACTACTTTAGCCGGTAAACTCACAGACTCACCGGTTTTAGGATTGCGGCTAATACGGGGAGACCGATGATGTAAGTTAAAACTACCAAAACCTCTGATTTCAATCCGTTCACCTTGGATCAAGGCATCTGCTATGTATTTCAACAGGCAATTAACCGCCAGCTCCACATCGCTGCTCTGACGTTCAGCTAATTTCTCATTTAACACCCGCACCAGATCTGATTTGACCACTTTTTAGCTCCCTTTTTAATAGACGCTAATTTTAGCAGGCTTATCAATCCGCTGTTGATTATTAAGGTCTAATAGTGGCTGCCGGTTGTACCTGTGAAGGGTAATATTGCGCATAAAGGGGTTTGAAGTCCAACAGTACGAAAACATACGCTAAGCCAAATTATTGGTTCATGACTAAATGCTGTTACAACCAGATGCCCATCAGGTGTCCAATATGCAACTATTGCCCGACACCAAACCGCCGATAACGGTCGTAAAAATAAACAGCCAGATTTCAAAGTGTGCCCATAGGCGTACCTAAACATAAGTAAAAATAATTTAATGCTCTACATGCCACGAATTTATTGATCTTAGAATGTTAAACTATGTTCTTGTATAGACAGCCAGTGACGGGCATCCATATACATTATGCTTTTCGGCACGTTAAAAAGATTCTAAATCCTGCACAATTTGGGTCTATTGATTTTAGAAATCGCCTTAGGAGTTTGATGCCTCAAGGCTTTTTCGATTCTGATGCCGTTAAGTGTTCAAATAGAATGCGTTTAATTTCTTCAATAACCTCGGGCTGACCTTGGCATGAATGATTCCAATTGACTACTTTCTCAGAAGCTGCCTCATCAATGTGCGCGCTTTTATAAGCGACCACACCATCATCGCCTTCTTCTTTAGATCCCCTGCCTTCGACTGCGATTATTGAATGTGCTGGAACACCCGGTGGAACGGCTATGGATGCCAACGTTTTTAGAATGGGGTTGTTCGCATTCATGCTGTCAATAGATGTCTGGGGCCTACTTAGCATGGCGGCAAGTTTTTCATCACCTGATGCGGTGGCGATTTCAGCCAATAGTGCGGTAGTATTAACCACCGTCATCGGCAGGTTGACGAGTTTGGCAGCAAGCCCCGTAATCACTTGAGACGCGGCTAACATGGCACCGTGTTGCGGTGTCGAAATAAACACCACGCGCTTGACGAAAGGTAACGGCGTATAGAACGCAGATTGCTGTACGAATTCACGGATTTCCGGGCTAAGCTTCATTTGCTCGAAGGGTTTGTTGCTGAGGAGATCCCAAAATTTCGTGCCACTGTCAATGACAGTGAGCTTGGTCAACAAGCCGCCTTGACTGTGACCCATCACTATCATGTTCTGTAAGGCGGGGTCTTTTCCTTCGGGGTCGAGTTCATGGGCCGTGTTCGTCAGTGCCTTGCGTAGCCGACCCGCCGAATAGCCAATACCTCGGCCGCTGTCGTAAACAAATAACCATATTTGAAAGCGTTCACGGATTTTGGGATCGCCATTGAGTTCATTAATTAATTCAGCCCAGCGTGCGGGACTTGATGCGGTGCCATGCACTAACACCACGGGAATTTTTCCGGGACGATAAGGTTGCATTGTGAAAATACCGTCCTGCGCCCGGTCTTTTGGAAGCAGGCCACTGGTGAAAACAGACTCATTCAGAAATCCGGCGATTTCTATCGCGTAGAGCGGACTATCATTCAATTGATAAGCAAGAGTGGCTGTTGGGTCGGACTCCAGAGGCTGTTTTTGCCCATCAATAGTCACTGTTGATGTCTCATCGGCGGCGTAAACTTCAATCCGCCCTTGTATCTTGCCCTTGCTCAGACTGGCACGCGCGTTTTCAAAACGCAACAACGCGGTGACGGGAACTTTTGTGTGTGGTCCAAGTCGTTCTGAACCAACAAGTTTCTTTCCTGACGGCTGTGTTTTTGCAAGACTCGCTGCCAAGGGCACACCGATGCCGGATTTATGGTAGCGGTTTCTAAGTCCATCAACTTCCAGGGCGGTCGTCGAAATAAAACGGTCTAGCGGGTATCCACCCCACGACATTCCGGATTCATCCAGGCTTACCTGTAGCGTTCCGAACGGGAGTTTATAATTGCCAGCCTTCAGATGCACTTCGTTTTCTTCCTCGTCACTGGGTGCGGCCAAACCTTGGGCAACGCCCTGGTTGTAAATATCATAGGCAAGCCGAAACCGTGGATCCGTTGGTGGTATCTGTATACCCTTGCCATCTCCTGGATACAGGAGTGACCAGGCATACACGGCTGATGCCAGATAACAGGACGGGTCATTGGTCTGCTGAGCGTGAAGCAAGGAGAGTTCTGCCAGCGCAAACAACGGATCATCATCGTCCACTGGTTTAAGACCTTTATGGAGTTCAGCCAACACCACCGCTGGTTCTGTTTCAAATCGATCCAGTAGCCCGTGCTGTCTGAGAACGATGCTTGATGCTTCTGATGGCTGACTCGATGAAATCGCGCTTGCGGTCTGAATGCCATAAGCTGTCTGAATGTCCACATGCTTCACGCTGACGGGTGTCGCACATCCTGACAGAATAAGTACGATGCTGGTGGTTAGAATAAAAGTAAGGGTTGCTGTTTGCTTTTGTTTCATCTTTTTTAACCTTAAAGAATTTCAGGTGTTTGTGCAGATGCAGACACGTTAGGCATTTTTTCCGGCCAACTTTCGACGTGCAAGGTCTGTGTGGGAAACGCGAAGCGAATACCCTTAGCCTCGGCCAAACGTAAGATATCCAGCAAAATTTTTTGCCGTTTGATCAGCTCGGTTTCCCTATCAGGCACTTGGAGAAAAAAGTTTAGCAAAATATCTAGGCTATGGGATCCAAACTCGTAGAGAAACACTTGGATATTGTCTTTTCGGGTGTCTGGATGGGCTTTAAGGATTTGTTTGACGCCTTCGACAAATTCTTCAATTTTTTCAACGGGCGTGTCGTAGGTGAGATTGAGAAGTGTCTTGAGCTGGCGGTATTCGCGCAATTCCATATTGTCGACGGTGCTGTTTATGAGTTGACTGCTCGGGATGGTGACGAGGGAATTGTAGAAGGTCCGGATCCGTGTACTGCGAAAGCCGACTTTCTCGACGGTTCCCTCGATGTCTTTCAATTTGATCCAATGGCCTATGGCGAAGGGCTTTTCAAACATGATGATGAGGGAGCCCAACAAATTGGCGAGAGTTTGCTGCGCTGCCAAGGCAACCGCAAGCCCCCCGACGCCGAGACCGGCGACGACCGAGTAAGCCGGCAGGCCTATTCGGTCGGCCCCGGCAACCAAGATGGCAATTGCTGCGATGACGGTTATGAGCCGAATCACCAGGCGGATAAGCTGGCTGTCAATGCTGCCGACCTGGAGCTTTTCCATGTTGCTCAAGCTCTCGGCGACCGCACCGCCAGCTACCCAGGCTGCCCAGGTGAAGGCGAGATAAAACAGAGCCCACAGCGACAAGGTGAGCAGCTCGTAAACGTTTCCCGAAATCCGCAGCATTTGAGAAAGCATCAATGCAGCCACTGGCGTCACGATCATCAGGCTAATGGGCCGCAGCAAATTCGCCCATTGTCCGGAGGACGTAGCTCGGCTTGCCCAGTAACGGCTGAGACGAAAACACAGGCGAACGAAGACGAAACCGACGCCAAGAACCGCCACGATGCCGACCCAGCGCCACACCGGTTGATCGAGAAACGTGGTACGAATTCGTTGCCGGGGCGCATCGATCAACCATCTCGGCGGTATGATTCGATACAATGACAAAGCCACCCCGACTGGACTATATGAAGCGAAGTCATTCCAGCCTTGGGAAGCCCCCGGTTTGTAGGGAAGGTCTTTGATCTTGTCGTAAAACTCCGGTATGCGGTTTAATGTTTCCGGAGTAAACAAGTATTCGCCTGTCCGAGGCCCCTTTTCGACCCGTTGAATCCGGATTTCGGAATTCGGCAGGATCCAGCGCTTAAACTCGGCCTTGGCCATCGCTTGGGCATCCGGAACCGACTCCATGGGCGGGAGATCAATGCGGTCAAGCACTTCCTTCAGTTGTATGGCGAGATGCCGGGAGGACTCGTCGACCGTGGCTGGCGGCAGTTCGCTCAAATCCAGCGCCCGATGGGCCGATTCCTGTAAGCCAATGGAGCTTTTAATGGTGGCCACATCCTCCGGCGACAGGTAAAGCCTAGAGGAAGTCATATACAAATCTACCATCCCGGCTCCGGCCGCGTAGCCCTTGTTCATGAATTCAAGGAAGCCCTGGAGCGTGGCCCTGGGACT
>JBAXXH010000245.1:0-4552 GCA_037127995.1 Methylococcaceae bacterium
ATACCTGAAGCGGCAATTTTATAATTTGATCAAGTTATTTCGTGCTCGTTCCTAACTTCGGTTTGTGTCATTTGTTTTTTAGCTAGTTCCTTAAGCAATTTATCGGCATCAGTATCGGCCTCGCTTTCTTCAGGTGTTGAAAAAATGTATTCCGCCGACAAATTGCAAAATTCCACCAAGTCAGCGGCTGCTTGCATGTGCCTTTTTTCAATCTTATTCAATCCATCTAGCAAGCAAAACAAAAGGCTTAGGCGTACAACGTGTGCTTCATTTCTTGCTGTTATACTGCCCATTAAGCCGAAGGTGTCGGTGCTGACAACATTATATTGTTTACGCCAGTAACGGCGGGCTTCAAATGAAAACTTGACCAACTGCTCATCTTCGAATTTATTTAGCGCGTCTGATAACCGAATCGCCAAGTTAAAAACTTCACTATCATTCATTTCTTTGGGGAAGGGCAATTTTTTCGTGCGCCTCACGCATATCCATAAAAACCGATTAGCAAAGCCATTGTGAATTTCAGCGTCCAGCTTCAGTGATTTGAGTTCGAACTGGGTGATATGTGCCAAAACATTGATATGCGGGTCAGTAGCACGCATTCGTTTGTTTTTCGTGCTGGGAGCAAAATCGCCGCCATCCCATGCCTTACGCAGCGTTGCTGATAAGGTACTGCCTTTTCTTTGAATGATTTTTAAGATGCTTCCTAATTCCTCCTCGACAACCAGCAACCGCTTATCCACAACGGCCTCCCAAAGGGGCGTTTTGTCTTTGCCAGTCGTCTGCTCGGCTACATCACGAACCTCATAAATTAATCCTTCGGCAGAACTCAGCCCACCATCAAAAATAGCCAGCTTTTTAAGCTTTTTTTCGTTGAATCGGGCGGTATATTCGGTAGTCCCTACAAACTGATGCAGGTAAGGTATATTAAGCAACACGTGTTCTTCCAACCCATTGATTTATAAATACCTACAAACCATAAATGTGAGATATATATTATTGCAACTTATTGATTTTATAGACCTGCACTGTTTTGCAGGGACTACCGTATATTCTGCCTCGGTTTTAGTGATTATTTGCTTCACCGACTTGAATGAAGTTCCCTTCCTTGAGCGGCTTGATGCTCCAACCAATGCCGAAAAGATTCTAGCGTACTGCCTAGAGTCCCCCCACTTGAACATATTTAAATCGACCAAACATCGCAGCTGCTGCGGTAAGAAAACCGACATAAACTGCCATAGGGTCGACCTCGCTATTAGTAGTGGCAAGGGCAGCAACTTGTCCGGCTATCCCATAATATTTAGATTTTTCGAATACGGGAAAACTGAATGCCAAGACTTCGGTGTCGTCGGAACTTTCTTCAGTTGGGGTGGTTTTATTTTGTTTCATTGTATAGCCTCGAAAGTTAAAAGAATCGGAGGCTATTCTGAAGAGTGAAAGCAGTGGTCACAAGGGACGGAAGTTGTTGATTTTTATACCGGTAGTGTTTTAGGTGTTTTTTATTCCGATCTATTCATAAGCTAATCTCAAAGCCCTAGGGCACCCTGGCACCGAAGGGAACCCATTTCAAACCCCCTGAGAGGGATGGGCATACCGCAGATTTCTAAAATTCTACGTGCATATTTGAAATCGCTCTGCCTCAGAAGCAGGATGCTTTGGGAGGGCCAGCTCCTTAAGAGTTTCAAAAAGCACTCCCTTCGGTGCCAGGGTGCCCTGAGAAACCGCAACGGCTGCGGTCAAAAAAGCAGAAAATGTGAAATAATTTGAAAAAAAATATGGGTCTTTAGCTGGAGTATAAGTGGGGTGTAACGGCGTATAAAAAAGTATGGGGAAGTATGAGGGAGTATGCCGGAGTCACTTATTTTAGTACTTTTCTAAGCAGCGGGGGCTAATTTTGACTTGGGAGAAATGACGCTTATAATCTTACCCATCAGCTCGATCAGCCCAACAAAATAAGGCTAATCGGAGCTGATGGCTCTTTAACAATTTAGAATTTTGGAATGGCGGGCAATAGCCAGAGATGCGGTTAGCGCTGTATCCCTTGGTGAATAGTGCAGTCAGATATAAAGGGAATATGTACTAATAAATTACAAGTTAATTATATTTATTCGCTTATAAATGTCAATAAACGACTGCATTTTATCAATTATTAGGATAAAATCATAATGAAATTTGTTGATGATAGAACCCATATAACAGATGAAATAAATAACAGTAATACAAACAAAAACGTAATGACCGCGATTGTAGATGCGGAAATTTGCAAGTTTTTTACTTATTCAAACAATAAACTGGAAAAGTCGTCCCGAGTTACAAAATCAGAATACAGCGCTATTGCTGTTCCGGCAGAGTTGAGCACGGTTTTGTCAGCTTGTGAGCATGGCCAAGTCACGTTGGTTTCTGGTAGTTTGGTAGGTTCCGTTGAAAATGACGGCATCAAACTGCTTTCGCGGAAAAAATACGCGGCTCAATTTGGCCAAAACTCGGAGCCTATGTTGCATCGCGATCCGGATGGTAAATGGGTGGGTACACGCACCAAAGATAATTTTGTCTACGCGCCTATTTTACTGATTGATCATGATGTTAACGAAGCAACACCAGAAATATTTAAGGATATCACACCTGATGACCTGCTAAGATTGTTAGCTAAAATTATGCTTGGATTTGCTAACGCAGCACACGTGCTTAACTATGGCAGCAGTGCCGGTTTGATAGCTCCTGATGGTACTCCTTTAACGGGCTTGTGCAGTTTTCACTTGTTTTTCAAGGTTAAAAATTGCGACGATATTCCCCGTTTTAAGGAAGTCCTAGCTGCTCGCTGTATTTTGGCAGGCATGTTTTGGCATCGATCCTTTGCTGATGGCCGAAAAACGGTAGAGACTATTTTTGACCTCAAAGCCATCGGGAGGGAGAGGCTTATATATGAAACCCTCCCCACCCTTAAGGATGGCCTGACTCGTCAAACTCTTCAACCGGTTCATCATATTGGTGAAGAACTCGATACTGAACTGTTGCATGATCTGACCGAAGTTGAATGGCAGGATCTGGCTACGATAACTGAGACGCCAATAACCTTGGTATCTCGCCATCGCCCAGGCTCAAGCATTGTTGGCGTATCAAGGTCTGAAGGTGAGCTGACGCTGGAAACCGAGATTGTGTTGGCGGATGGTGCTAAAACCACCGTACAAGCTTTTCGGGATTCTGGACAAGTTAAGCTACCCTGTTTCGCCCCTTTTCGTGAAGATCGTAGCCCAAGCGCTTTTATCGCTCGCCACCCGGAAAAACCAGATGTCATTTTTGTCCATGACACTGGAAGAGCGATAACCCACTTTCTAAAACTGGATGATAATTCCAAAAAAGCTGTCAACCTGCCTTTAAAAGGTAAGCTGTCAACTTTGGAAACCATGGCGGAATTACTGAAACTGCATAGCATTACCGCCCGGTACAATCTGATAAAAAAAGACATACAGCTGGTGGTGCCGGGTTATAGCTTTTCCCCTGACAACACTCGTAATGCTTCTATGGCTGTGGTGGATAGTTTAGCTGTCAAGTCTGGCCTTGCGATGAGCGGCATCAAAATCCGATCCTATTTGTTAACACTGGGTGATTTAAACCGTTTTAACCCGGTGTTGGAGTGGATTCGTTCAGTCCCTTGGGATGGTGTCGATCGCTTGCCTGCCTTGGCGAATAAGTTAACCGTTGACCAGAGTCAGCAAGGGTATCGTGATATTGTAATGCGTCGGTGGTCGATTGGTGCAGTGGCTGCTGCGGCCAGTGAACAGGGCGAAAAAAACGAGATGGTGTTGGTGCTAAGTGGCGAACAAGGCATTGGCAAAACTACATTTTTTCGTAGTTTAGCCCCTTCTGAATTCGTTTTGGATGGTCATTTGCTCAATCCATCCGATAAGGACTCCATAAAATTGGCGGTCTCGCATTGGCTGGTTGAACTGGGTGAGCTTGATGCGACATTTCGTAAAAGTGACATCGCAGCTCTAAAGGCTTTCCTCTCAAAAGACCGTGATGAACTTAGGCTGCCTTATGCACCAAACACCAGTGTTTTCCCTCGACGGTCAGCGCAGAAGACGTCTTAACAAGAAAAGATTATGAACAAATATCAGAAGTGATTCAATACCAGGCTAAAGAGATTAATGCATCATCACGCCCTTGTTGATACTCTATCATCACCGATCAATAACAGGATGGTTTATAACAATATGGCACCTTAAAAAGGCAAGGTGAATAAACCAAGTATCACTAAATAGTCTATCCACTAAAAAAAACCACTATCGTCACTGCGGTATTGGTTTTTTTTTGTCTGTATTTACATTCCGTTAACTGTGCAGCCATCATTTTACAATTGATTTTTTAATAACGGCGCGGCTTAATAAGACAACGCCTAATTTTATTACGCCCATCAATTGATCTCGAAAGCAGCCGCTGGCGAGTATTTATTTGAGACAGGTTGACAGTCAGGAATCGACCCCTATGCATAGAACCTAACTAGTGCTTGAACGGAATTAAATTAATTAATATAAAACAATGAGTTGTGATATAA
>JBAXXH010000246.1:0-4550 GCA_037127995.1 Methylococcaceae bacterium
CATCGTTGAATACCCGCAACCGAATGCCGTTGTTAATCATGGATATGGAACGAGAGGCGGGGGTTCTGAGTTAAGAATTCACGACTTTCTGCTCTTACCTTGCGATAGGTTTGGCTTTAGGTTTTTGTGCAGTAAATCACATAATAAATTAAATATCAACTGAGTAAATTAGTTAAAAATAAAGGGTGCAGGCGTTTTATTCAAGATCTGTATGTTGGTGTTTTCTAGCTGTACACTCCCAACAGAGTGTCCGCCTTTCCTTCCAGGTATCACGACACAGCCCATTGCGGATCAACCTAAAAATCACCTGCGAAAATCGATGGCTTTAACTTTTAAGCGATAGTGCAACACCTAATCTTCCGCTCAACAGTCATTTTGTAATGGTTTTTATACTATATACCTTTTAAAATAATCAAATCTAAATAAAAATAAGCGTTTTAACACACGCCGAACTACACTATAATTAATTTTAAATATAAAGGTGATCGTGATGCCTGTCTCTTCAAACCCATTAGGTTACGCTTGGCTCATTGAGCATTTTTCACTTCCACATCAATACCTAGCTGTCGTTTGCTGTAGCGCCAAGATTTCATCCATCAATAAAGAGGCTTCCAGCCAGTTCTACCCTGTCTCCTATCGCCCTCATAACGATACTGCCGTTGATCACCTAACCTTCGCACTTAAATACGAGCCGCTCAATCTGTCTTGTCTAACAGCAGTGTTTCGGCAAAAAACCGTCAAACCCGAGATAGAGCATGCGTTACATGCCAATCCAACCAGCAAGTACAATCGGCTGATGGGGTTTTATTTCGAATTGTTGACCCATCAGACACTGGAGGTGCCTGATCTGTCCAGCGGGAACTATGTTGATGCCGTTGATGCCAAGCGCTATTATGTCGCGCCTACGCTGCGCGAGAGAAAATTTCGCGTAAACAATAATCTGGTTGGCACTGGATGGCTCTCGGCGCTTATGAAGCGTAATGCAAGCCTAATCGAAAATGATGAGCTTTGTGACTTGGCGCGAAAACCTTTGGCACATCATTCAATGGAACTATTGGCAAGGGCAACGCGCTACCTGATTGCACTGGAGACCAAGTCGACCAATGAGATTGAGGCCGAAACGATTACGCCCGGCAAACAAATGAAATTTATGTTTGCGTTGGAGTCCATTAATCACGATGATCTTACCAAAGAAAAACTCATTGCCACGCTTAACATCATTAAAGACAAGCATTACCAAGAATTTGATTACCGCTACCAGCAAAATTATTTAGGAAAAAGCGGTCGCGGATATGCCTCTGTCGATTATGTGCCGCCAAAGCCTGGCGATGCGCATGACTTAATGGGTCACTGGTTTACGTTAAGGGAACGCGTGTTAAGCTCGGACATGCCAGCCATTGCCAAAGCAGCAGCATTGTCATCAAGTTTTGTCTATATTCATCCCTTCATGGATGGCAATGGACGGTTAAGTCGCTATATCATGCAGGACACGCTCTACCGCGACAAAGTCATTGATCAGCAATGCGCATTGCCCTTGTCTTCAGGTATTCTAAAAGACATCGGTGGCTATTATCGGCTATTAAGCGCAACCTCGCGCCACATCATGAAATCGGTCCAATTTGAATTGCTGGATAATTATTCGGTAACGGTACTAAATGACACAGCCGAGCTCTATCGGCATTTGTGTTTCGATGCGCATGCGCACTATTTGTCTGATGTTTCCAGAAATGTGGCTGTCGAATTAATTCCGGAGGAACTTGAGAAGCTTCAACAGTTTGATCGACTCATGGATCATTTAAATGAATCGCTTGACCTGCCAGAAAAGGATTTGGGGTTAATTGCCAACTTACTTATTGGCAGTCAAGGCAAAATCAGTGTGAAAAAAAGGAAAGGCACTCTCCAGCCTATTCACGCCGATGATTTAAATCGCGCTGAAGCCATTTATGCCGATCTGTTTAATGAATTAAACAGTGACACAGCGCCGCGTTAGGGGGGGTATTTTAAACCAAGTCGCAATAATATTAATGGTCATGACAATAATCTTGTAATTACTGGCATCATCTTCTTAAGTATAGATGCTAATTCATGGATATCAGTATCGTGCAAACCAAATTTAATTTCTACATCTCGACGCAGCTTCCCTACTCCGTATGAAAATCGCAATGTGCTTTCGGAAAGTGATGCCAAACTAGCTGTACATTGTTCGATTAGATCTTCGTTATCACTTTCAAAGTGACAAACATCACCATCCGGAAATTCGAATTGTCTTTGAATCATGAAATAGGACTCATCTTCTGTGTCCAGATCATCGTGAACAGTACCTGATAATAATCACCGCTAATAGTTACTGACACGGTTTTAAATTCAAGAAATATCTTCATCTTCTTTTATACTCTCCCATATTTCATTTTCATGAAACCATATTGGATCAGCATTTAGTTGTATATACTCGTCAACATCAATACCTTCAATCATTGATGGTCTTTTTACTCTGACTTGTTTTCCATTGATGAAGACCCAGATATACTTTTCTTGCATTTCTGCTTTTGCTGCCTTTCTCGCCCGCTTTTGTACAGTAGTGAGCTTCTTTTTTACTTTTGTCATTGCTTCGACTTATTTTTGCTTCTACACACAAGTGAATGTTTGCTCATCGAATTATCGCATATAGTATAGATTGAATATCTGTAAATGGCCGTTTGCGTCTATTAGTCACTGACTCCTTACTGGAAACAGCATGACAATAAGACTCATCTGCCTAATTTTAGGCGTTTGTCATGAAGCAAGATACCAATACCATCAAGTCCCATAGAACAAGGGCAAGTATTAAGCACGATTAACTAAAGCAAACTTTGGTTAGCCTGGTGCTTGTTTGGTAACAAAAAATAATTTGATAGGGCTAAACAAGCAGCCGTTGAAATGTCCGGCATACTAACGCCTCAAATGACCATTTCCATAGGCCACCCACTTGTAGGTTGTCAACTCATCCGGTCCAACCGGACCGCGTGCATGTAGTTTGTCCGTGCTGATGCCTATCACCGATCCCAATCCGTAATCGCCACCCCCTGACAATCTCGTTGAAGCATTAATCATCACGGATGCTGAATCAATCTGTTGTTCAAATGTTTGCGCCTTGTTCAGGCTTTGCGTAACAATGCCATCGGTATGCCCCGATCCATAGTTATTAATATGCTCAATAGCCTCTTCAATACCGTTGACGATCTTAATTGAAAGAATCGGTGCCAGATATTCGGTATGCCAGTCCTCTTCTGTCGCCAGGGAGATTGCTTTCAATGTCTTTTGGGTCTCTTCACAGCCACGCAATTCGATAGTGTTTGCGTCAAATGCCGTCCGGAGCAAGGGCAACATATGTTCAGCACACTTTTTATCGACTAATAGCGTTTCGAGTGCATTACAGACCTGAATACTTTGGCATTTCGAGTTAATGGCTAGCTCGACTGCTTGTACCGGGTCTGCGTCTTCTGCTATATAGAGATGACATATACCATCATAGTGTTTGATGACCGGAATTCGGGTGCCCTCGGCTATCCGCTTAATCAGCTCTTTCCCGCCGCGAGGAATCAATACGTCCACATAGGCATCCATTTTGAGCAGTTGCCCAACCGCTTCATGGCCTGGCACGCGGATTATCTGGATTGCATGTTGCGGAAGCCCGGCATTAACCGCACCTTCAATCATGGCGTCAGTCAGTAGTGTGTTGTTTTCAAGCGCTTCCGATCCGCCTCGCAAGATGACTGCATTGCCGCTTTTTATACAGACGCCGGCAGCATCGGTAGTGACATTGGGCCTCGACTCGTAAATAATGCCGATAACGCCAAGCGGCACCGATTTTTTGTAGACCCGCAGTCCGGCAGGATTGGTATATCCTGCCAACACCCGATTTAAAGGGTCTGGTTGCTGAGCCACCTTTATTAGCCTGAAGAGCATGTACTGAAATACGTTATCGTCAAGGGTCAAGCGTTTGACCATCGCATCAGATTGTCCATCCTGCCGGGCTTTCATAACTTCCTGTGCGTTAATTTCCAGAACCTGGTGCTTAACCGCTTCAAGCGCGTCAGCCATTTTCGAAAGGGCAAGTTTACGCAGTGCTTCGGAAGTTAATGCTAGTTGGTGTGCTGCAAAACAACTTTGTCTGGCAATGGCTTCAACGGTACAGGTATGCATATTATCAACAGTTTTTTTTGGAAGGGTGAAGGTTAACAGTTAAACACTGGCTGCATAAAATGATTAATAGAATCATTCAGTAATGTTGATCAAAGATTTGCTCCCGATGTCAATCATAAATATGAACATTCTAGTACTTTTGTGGCTGGTACACTACTAAAGCAGCCTGACTTTCAGTTGTAAAATAGCGTCGACTATTTTCCGCTTTCAGCGTTCCCTTTACCAGCCTGATGAAACAAAATAACTAAAAAACAATGTAATAGACTTAAAAAACCAGCGCTGAAAGTATAAAAGCAGGAAACCGTTTTACAGCCACGGAGACTCTATTTCCACGCACAAATTTACGCATGGTATTCAAAGTGGGGTCG
>JBAXXH010000247.1:0-4541 GCA_037127995.1 Methylococcaceae bacterium
AATAAACCTGTACCAATAGATATTATTTTTTTCATAATTCTCTCTTCATAAAAGTTATAGGTAGGCGACTTGTATCATGCTTACCAAGAAAACCGCCTGGCTTTCTCTTCAAGTTTATTATAATCCAGGTCAGATAGAGGTTCATAATAATTGTGGGTAAAAGGGCTGGGAAGCTATCCGACGAATAGATTTTTATTTTTAGCCACTATAACAACTTCGCATAATGTATATTATGTTAAATAATATAGGGATTGCCGAAATAGCGGGATAAAACACAGATGACACGGATTTGACTGATAAACACGGATAATAGAAGTTTTTTAATCTCATGAAAATATTACCTATACTTATAGGAAAGAGGCCTTCGTTGGTTAAAAGACATTTTTTCTGTAGGGCGTGCCGTGCGCGCCTTGAAAATTAAGGCGCGCACGGCACGCCCTACGTACTACCAATAAAATCCGTTGAAACCCGTATAAATCAGTGTCATCCGTGTTCTATAATCGAAATCTACAAAGACACTTAAGCCAACAGCGCCAATAGTTCTTCGGTTTTTGCTTGCATTAACGCTTCATCACCGCGTGATTCCACATTTAATCGCACCAACGGTTCGGTATTGGAACACCGTAGATTAAAGCGCCAGTTGCCAAATTCCATACTCAAACCATCGGTATAGTCAACAACCTGCGCTTCTTTCTCATACTGTTTTCTAACCACTTCAATGGCCGCTTCCGGCTGTGCTATGGTGCGGTTAATTTCGCCACTGGCAGGAAAAAGCCGCATTCTTTCATCGACCAATTGTGACAGCTTTTTACCGCTTTTACTCATCAGCTCAATCACCAGCAACCAGGGAATCATGCCGCTATCGCAATAAGAAAAATCCCTGAAATAATGATGGGCACTCATCTCACCGCCATAAACCGCATCTTCCAGACGCATTCTTTCTTTGATAAAAGCATGGCCGGTTTTGCTTTGCACGGCTATTCCCGACATACTATTAACGATGTCGATGGTGTTCCAGGTTAAGCGCGGATCGTGTACTATTTTTTCACCCGGATTTTGTTTAAGGAAGGCTTCGGCCAATAACCCCACAATGTAATAACCTTCGATAAAACGGCCGGTTTCATCAAATACAAAGCAGCGATCAAAATCGCCATCCCAGGCAATACCCAAATCAGCGCCCTGCTCTTTTATAGCCGCAATGGTGCTGTTACGATTTTCTATTAACAAGGGATTAGGAATCCCGTTGGGGAAATGACCGTCAGGCTCATGATGTATCTTGATAAATTCCAACGGTTGCGCCATTACTTTTTGTAAAGCCGTTTCCAGCCAATCAATGGCATGTCCTGCTGCACCGTTACCCGCATTAACCACCACTTTTAAAGGTTTCAATGCCAGTGGATCAATATAACCCAACAAATGCTCAGTATAATCCGCACCGATTGAAACAGCGGTAACCGTGCCGCGATGCGCGTCCGGTGCCGCAAAGTTATTTGCTTCGGCCAACAGTTTAATATCATTTAGCCCGGTATCGCCACTCACCGGTTTGCTTTGTTCACGAACCAGCTTCATGCCATTGTAATCTTTTGGATTATGACTTGCCGTGACCATAATACCGCCATCCATCGACTGCCCTGCTTCGTGGTAAGCAAAAGTGGCATAATAAACTTCTTCAGTGCCACACAAGCCAATGTCATAAACATTAACGCCTGCATCTTGCAAACCCTGTATGACCGCATCCGCCATTTCATTGCTGGAAAGACGAATATCACGCCCTACAATCACCCTGTTTGGCTTAATATTCTCGGCGTAAGCCCGACCGATACGGTAGGCAATATCAACATTTAGCTCATCGGGAATGCGGCCACGTATATCGTAGGCTTTAAAACAGCTTAATAATTTAGTCATGTTATTTTATAAGGTTTATGGTTTTTTACAGAACATCGAAGTTGTCCCGCGTTATTGCCAAGGTTGAAGAATAAACTTCAACCCAATTTGGGTAAATCGGGACATTGTAGCAATAATTGCCTTAATTGTAGAAAGATGAATGTCATAACAAATCTGTAGCCGGAATAAGCCGGTTCGGGTTGCGTTTCCGGCACACCTTAAGATATTGCCGAAAAGTCCGCCACGCCGTCTTGGGTGGTCTTATTCCGGCCAACAACAACTGAAGGAATATTGATGGCTTTCAATGAGTTAATAATGCTGTCGTCCAACCGGTTGAGCGAAGGTGAAACAAGAATATCGTAGCTCATGCCTGACTCAGCCATTTTGCTACAAGCTTGATGATAAACTTTTGTTGACAGAGCATCAGGAGAAATGATGAGAATATCAACATCTGAGTAGCCGTGAAATTCTCCCGTTGCGTAGGAGCCAAATAAATATACTGGATAAGCAAAGTCATTAAACGCCAATTTAAGAAAACCAAGCACACTCGCCATTTTTTTTTCTCTGGCTAATTGGATCAGGTTAGTTGCTTTCATAAATTTTTTCTAGAATAAGCAAAGTTTGGTTTAAAGTATCCATGGCTGACAAGGCTTGTTTTTTAGTAATAACATCAACCGGCGCATCGCAAGACGATGGATAACGAGCGATGGTGTTGTATTGGCTCAATTCTTTATATAAATCGATGACATCGTCATCAAACACGGCAGTTTCAAGGACTTTGTTGCAATCTTTGGCGAGTTCATGGACTGAATGGGTGTGTCTGTAGGCTTGTCCAGCGTCGCTGAGCATAAATTTTAATAACTTCTCAACTGCTTGCTGGGCATGGTAGCAAACGCCATCCCATTTATTTGCAACCAGCAATATCTTGGCCATTTCAAAATCATTAAGGCTTTGTCTTAACCAGGCATATTGAGCGCCGTCTTTATTGGCGACTTGTATTAAAAAATCAGCACTCATAACTAAAATATCCTTTGAAAATTGTGGGTTATGGTTATAGAGACCTTCGTTGATTAAGCGACATTATTTTATGTAGGGCGTGCCGTGCGCGCCTTGAAAATTAAGGCGCGCACGGCACGCCCTACGAATTTAATTAATTCAGTGCTCTAAATCAACATTTCCATAGCAGGTATTATTCAACTTAAATGTATTAGCATCGTCAAAACTGCAAATTTAATGACAAAATCGTGAGATTTCACATTTATTTGTAAATAAAACCTGTAAATCTGATTATTCTAACAATATTTGCCTTAAAAAATAGATAGATAATGTCATAATCACTGTTTTTTAGCGTTTAACAGGATTGTTGTTTTACATGGCCAATTTTAACACCCATTTATCCATCGCTATAGCTGCCAGTATGGGTGCGGCACTCATTGCAGTTAATGTCCATTTGATTGCGACTACCGATATGGCTTGGCTTATTTTTTTGGGGACTTTGGGCGGACTGTTACCGGATATTGATGCGAGCAATTCAAGACCGGTAAAGCTGTTGTTTACGGTGATTGCTTTAATGGGCGTAGCCGGTGCGCTACAAATCTTTAAAGACGATTATGCCCCCTACCCTTTATTAGGGATTGTAGCGGGTACTTACCTGATTATTCGCTATATCGTATTTGCACTGTTTAACCGGCTAACCGTTCATCGCGGCGTATTCCATTCTATTTTGGCGGCGATGTTTTTTGCGTTGTTAATGACCTGTATCAGCTATCATTTTATGCACTGGAGTGTTTTACACGCTTGGTTAAACGGACTTTTTATTGCCTTGGGTTTTATCGTGCATTTGCTGTTGGATGAACTCTTTAGCGTTGATTTATCCAATGCCAGAATGAAAAAATCGTTTGGTACCGCTTTAAAATTATTCAGCCACAGCAATATAACCGCCTCGGCAATAATGACCCTTTTAACCCTGATGCTTTACTGGGTGGCACCTTCACCCCTGCCCTTGGTTAAAGTCTGGAAAGGGGCGCAATGGAATAATTATTTAACACCGGCAAGATATTTAAAATGATGCCGGTCGGGTTTTATAACCCCGATTGGCTAGGCGTAGGATTCCTTGGGAAATGGATAGTAGTGACCTGCAACACGCATTACAACTACATGGCTCTATGTGAATAGTAGTGGGTAAATAATAAAAATACCGATAAACACAAATCTTATAAATAGCTCAAAACGTTCAAGCCGTCATCCCGGCATGGATCGCCGGAATCCAGTTGCCATGGATGGCACTTACAAAGCATACAACTAGCTAATTTATAGTTTAATTTTAATAAATTCTATGCGATGTAGATTAGTACATCCTTGTACACTGGATCCCGGCACAAATCTGTCTGGAACAGATTTGCATTTACCCGCAGGGCGACAGGCAGGATAGCTTGGCGTGAATCCATGCCGGAATGACGGCTCTGGGACTTGTGGTAATATCAATTCTTCTTCTTATGACCAGCTTACATTTTTAATTATGTGTTACCCACTGTAAATCACATAGAGCCGAAATTTTCATTGCTTACTGAAAATAGCGTTAAACAAAGCAAGTTGTTTGTCGTTAAGATGAACTCTGGTATCGACCTTGGGCAGCTCCAAGCCACGACGCCCCAATT
>JBAXXH010000248.1:0-4518 GCA_037127995.1 Methylococcaceae bacterium
GACGAGGACGAGGACGAGGACGAGGACGAGGACGAGGACGAGGACGCAACAAAATGAAACAGATGACTTATCCCGGATTTTTACAGGAAGGGCCGCTGAAACTGGTCTTCTTTGGGGGTAAGGGCGGCGTAGGAAAAAGTACCTGTGCAAGTGCAACTGCTTTAAAGTTGGCGCAAGAACAAGCACAGCATCTTTTTTTATTGGTCTCTACCGATCCTGCGCATTCGCTAAAAAATATGCTCTCAGATGTCGTGTTACCCAAGAATTTGGAAGTATGTGAATTAAACGCAGTAGATTCATTGCATGCGTTTAAATTGCAACATGATGCGTCCCTGAAAGAAATTGCCGGGCGTGGTACTTTTCTCGATCAAAGCGACATTCAGAGCTTAATGGATGCGGCACTTCCCGGTATGGATGAATTAGCGGCTTATCTTGAAATTGCCAAGTGGATTCAGGAGGATTCCTATTATCGTATTATTATAGATACAGCCCCTACGGGTCATACGTTACGACTGTTGGAAATGCCCGATTTGATTCATCGCTGGTTAATTGCTTTGGATACTTTACTCGCCAAGCATCGCTATATGCGAAGCCATTTTGGCGGTGACAAACGCTTGGATCACTTGGATGTTTTTTTACTGGACATGAATGCTTCATTAAAAACCATGCAGACCTTAATGGCGGATGCGGTACATTGTAATTTTATTTTAGTGCTGCAACCGGAAACGATGATTGTTGAAGAAAGCGTTGATCTCGCCCACGCCTTAAGTCAGCGGAAGGTGTTCATGTCTGATCTGGTCGTTAATCGATTATTTCCTGATAATGATTGTCCGATATGTTTTGCTGAACGTAGTAGACAAATGCGTGCACTTAAAAACGTGTTCAGGCGCTTACCTGAGCAGGTGTTTTGGTCGCTGCCTTTACTTGCCGAAGAACCACGAGGCAATCAGCTTTATGGCTTGTGGTCTGAGCTACGGTTGCTGGATAAAAGGGATATTATGATGGCTATGAGTAGTCATAAATTGCCTCTGCATGTAGAGAAGCCAGTTCCGTTGCCTGCCGATACCTTGCGGTTATTGATTTTCGCAGGCAAAGGCGGTGTTGGTAAAACGACTTTGGCTTGTGCTACGGCCTTACGCTTGCATAGTGAATATCCGCAGTTGCGTATTTTAATATTTTCTACAGACCCCGCGCATTCGCTGAGCGATTGCTTGGGAGTGAGCGTACAAAACACGCCTACTTCGGTGATGTTTAAAATTGATGCGCAAGAAATAAATGCACAAGCAGACTTTGAAAAAATTCGGTGTGACTATCGGGAAGAATTAGAAGATTTTTTACAGGATGTTTTACCCAATTTAGATATTACCTTTGATCGCGAAGTGATGGAACACTTGCTCGATCTGGCTCCCCCCGGACTGGATGAAATTATGGCATTAACGACTATTATGGATTATCTTGACAGTGGACGTTATGACATGATAATCGTAGATGCAGCGCCTAGCGGGCATTTGTTACGGTTGCTGGAATTACCTGAATTGATTCGGGATTGGTTAAAAATATTCTTCTCATTATTGCTGAAATACCGTAAAGTTATGCGCTTTCCGCATTTATCAGAACGTCTGGTAAAGCTTTCACGGGAATTAAAAAATTTGCGGATTCTGTTACAGAATATTGAACAAGCGGGACTCTATGCGGTCACTATTCCAACTTATTTGGCGATAGAAAAAACCTACGAAATGACCGGCGCTTTACAGCGACTGGGTATAGCGACAAACGCATTATTTATTAATCAGATTACACCAGATAGCGATTGTGGTCTGTGTAAAGCAATTAAAAGAAACGAATCATTCCAGATTAGGCACGCGCATGACATTTTTTCTGCCCTGCCGCAGGCGCGCATTTATCGGCAAATAGACCCGGCTGGTTTAAGTGAATTAATGGCTTTGGGTTCGGCGCTTTATTTATAGACAGTAAACATACTTATTACAGGTTATGTCAATTAACAAACAATATCAGGATGAACAGGAGCAGGTATCTTTGTGTGAGGCACTCGATCGCTTGTTAAATAAAGGTGCGGTGGTGGTTGCTGATGTAACCGTTTCTGTCGCTAATATTGATTTGATTTATTTAAGCTTGCAAGCTTTGGTAGCCTCTGTAGAAACAGGCAAACGTTTACGCGGCAGGGAGTAAGATAATGACAACGAAGCATCCGTTACCCCATCATTCCATGGCTGACTTGGCTGCCCCCATTTCACCACGATTAAGCACAGAAAGTGTGCCTCGTAAATTAGAAATTGATGGTGATCGTGTTCGTAATGGTTTGGCGCAACTGGTTTTGACACTCGTTAAATTGTTGCACGAACTGTTGGAGCGACAAGCCATAAGGCGCATGGATTCCGGCTCGCTAACTGATGAAGAAATCGAACGACTGGGTATGACGCTAATGCGTCAAGCAGAGGAATTGGATAAGTTGCGTGAGGTTTTTGGTCTCAAAGACGATGATTTGAATTTTAACTTAGGCCCCTTGGGCCGATTATTATAAAGGTTCGTAAAATGAACAGGAGCAGGCAATTATTATGGGTTATCTATGGACACACCATGAGTGAGTTCCAGGTAAAGGAGGTGTCTTATGGCTAATACGGCTATTGATGCAAATTCGGCAACGCGTGGGTTTTTAATGCGTATGGGCAATGCTTGGTTTGATCAGGGCGAACTACGACAAGCGCTGGATGTTTATCTAAAAGTCATTGAGGAATATCCTGGCAGTGAGGAAAGTAAAACAGCTCAATTTGCGTTATTCACTATTGCTCGGCGTTACGAACAAGAGGGTCTGTTACGGTTATCTCTGGATGTGCTTGAGCGGCTTGAGCAGATACAAACAACAACCGCATAGGCTTTGTTGTTTTGATTCACTGTAGTGCGCTGTTTAATCAGGATTTAAGCCAGGTATTAAGGTGCAAGTAACAGGGTATGCACTAGATAACAATGCTCAGGATTTTTTAATGGGTAAGCGCTTTTCGATTTGAAGTAAAAATTTGAATGTGGATTTTAGCTTTTCAGGACGACTACTTTAAGGATTTATACCGTGAACGACAATAAAAAATTAACCCATTCTACCAACTCGACCACCGTAGCTGATTTGCTGGAGCGATTACTGGACAAGGGTATCGTTATCAGTGGTGATATTCGCATCAGGTTGGTTGAAGTAGAATTATTGACGTTGGAAATTCGCTTGCTTATTTGTTCTGTAGACAAAGCGTTGGAAATGGGTTTGGATTGGTGGACCGGCAATCCGGCGTTTGACTCAAGAGCCAGAGTAGCATCCGCATTACCAGAAACAGGACTGGAAGAGCGTTTGCAGCGTTTGGAGGCGCGATTGGAAAAGCTGCCCGTCATCGAAGAAACGCATCCATAAGTCATCGTAGCTGGCAGGGTATTTTTTAATCGAAAGGGATCAGGAGAGTATGATGCAGTCTATTCGTTGTGTTTTTTGTCGCGGTACGGGGAAGGATTCTTTTGGGATTATGTCTTGGCATTCTAACTGCCCTGTTTGTCTTGGCAAAGCGGTAGTTGATGTCCCTGCACTTCACGTTCCTTGTGCACACTGCAAGGGAACCGGTGCGTTCAAGACCTTCACATGCTGCGTCTGTGCAGGCAAAGGCGTGGTTTCAGCACCCGACAGTCCCACACGAGTCTGTCCTGACTGCCGAGGCACAGGTGATGATACGCCTTCAGGCATGGCTTGTCTGACCTGTCGTGGTCGTGGGTGGATTGGGGCGGACGTGGCGTGCTGAATGCTCTCAAATAAATAAGGCTTTATTTTTATGAGAGCGTTGATTTATTTTCCTATTATTCATAGTCACAAGGATTTAGGGACATTAGATAAGAGGGTAAGTGATTTGCGAACGGACGAACAGGAAGACAAGTATCTTGACGCAACTGAACATTTCTGGAAAATGATCGCAACAACCATCGAAGACTTGGAGCTGGATTATAGTCATTTAAGGCTCTATCAGGATGGTCTGCCCGTGTGTGGAAAAGAAAATGAAATAGTTGCCGAAGTCGCAGAATCTGCGGGTAGTCAAAATTTCAAATTATTGCAAAAATTAAATCAAAAGGGTGCTGTGCTTATGGGGACGGAAGCGCCCGAACTGTTAGTGCAAGAGCATGCCTTGATGACGCAATTGCTAAAGCTTGGGGAGCCCACTGAAATATCTTTAAAAACAGCGCAGGAATTATTAAATAAGCGGGATGATTATATTGCACAACGTATTGATAAGACCTTGCAAGATAACGAAATGGGTCTTCTTTTTCTTGGGCTAATGCACAACATTGAAAAAAAGTTGCCCCAAGATATTGTTCTTATTCAACCTTTCGGGAAACTTCCTGGTCAAGCAGGGGAGGCTTCATCTACAAGCAGGTGACTTTTTGCGAAGTAAGGTGTTTTATATCCTCTCCTCATTCAAATGTTTAATTTTTGTAAAATTAGTTCGGATATGAATTAGATTAACAAATGCT
>JBAXXH010000249.1:0-4508 GCA_037127995.1 Methylococcaceae bacterium
TTGAGTTTGCCCTCTTTGGAGACGGTCACCTCAGCGATCTGTGCAATGTAACCGCGATGACTAAAATGAAACGCCAAGCCTTGGCCTTGACCGCGCGGGAAGGTTTTTTTGCCCCACTCCGCTTTTTCTGCCACATGCTGTAAAACGTGCTTCATACGGTTTACATCATAAGGCAGGTCTTGCTTGCCGGTTCCGGGGATAATGTCTTTGTCACCCAAGATTTCCAGACGAAACTCCAACGGATCGCGACCTGCTGCATGCGCCAGTTCATCGATAAAACTATGGAATACCCAAGCCAACACATTACTACGGGGCGCACGCCAAGGCCCCATTGGAATATTGCATTCCAGTGGCGTTTGCTCCAGCAGGCAGTTTTCAACCCAGCGCCCGGGAAATTCGTCACCGGATAGATTGGCACCGCTACCGGGTTCCAGCGTTGTTTTGCCGTCCTTAATAATCTTGTGGGCAAACGTTACGAAATGGTTGTGCCAAGCGATCAGCTTGCCTTTGTCATTGAGTCCGCCCTGCAGAAAGTGGAAACCACCGGCGCGATAATGGTCATGCTGCATGTCGTCTTCGCGAGTCCACGTCAACTTGACCGGCACTTTCACCTGTTGGGCAATAGCCGCCGCTTCGATAATATAATCGGGAATCAAGCGTCGGCCAAAACCGCCGCCGCTACGGGTAATGTGCAAAGTAATTTTATCTTTGGGAATGCCCAGTGTTTCCGTGACAATTTTTTGACCGGCTTCGGGATTTTGCGTGGGTGCCCAAATTTCAAGTGCTCCCTCTTTATACCAAGCGGTGCAATTTTGTGGTTCTATACTGGCATGTGAGATAAAGGGATAGCTGTAAGCTGCTTCCACCTTTTTCACCGCGCCTTCAAGCGCCGTTTTAACATTGCCGTCATTGCGCAGAATCTCGGTGCCGGCTTGAGCCGATAGTTCCTTGGCTTTGGCAGTAAAGCCAGCCCAGCTTTCCGCCGCCGCTTCGCCATCATCCCAGACGACTTTTAATTGTTTTCGCGCACTTAAGGCCGCCCACGTCGAGTCGGCCACAATAGCGACACCGGCCAATAAGCCCTTAAGATCCGACCCGCCTTTGATAATAAAAGCGTTATGTACACCGGGTAGCGACTTGATTTTATCAAGATTGGCGCTAACGGCCTTGCCGCCAAAAACGGGCGATTTCTCATAAACGGCATAAAGCATCCCTGGCAGCTTCACATCAATACCGAATAACGGTTTGCCGGTAACAATACTGGGGTTGTCAATGCCACCGATACGAGTGCCCAGCAGCTTATAATCTTTTGCGTCTTTTAAAATAACCGCTTCGGGCGCAGGAACCGGTATGGTGGAAGCCTTTTCGGCCAGCTTGCCATAATCCAATTGTCGCCCGCTGGCAAGATGATGAACGGCACTGTCTTTCGCGACAAGTTCGGTTGCAGGCAGCTTCCAAAGCTCTGCGGCTGCCTGGATTAGCATGGTGCGTGCCGTGGCACCGAGCCGATGAAACTCTTCGTAATTGGTTGGCGTTGACCGTGAGCCGCCAGCACTTTGGCTGCCATAAACGGGATCAAGGTCACCCTGAAGGATAACGACATCCTTCCAGTTGACCTCCAGTTCCTCGGCGATCACCATGGGCAGCGAGGTTTTTATACCTTGGCCGATTTCCGGCTGTTTGCTGATTAATGTTACCGTACCGTTCGGTGCAATATGAATAAAGGCATTGGGTTTAAATTCTGCCGTTTCTAAAATAGTGGACGGTTTAGCGACGCGTTTTGCCGCGCTGTCAGCCGGATTGAGATAAAAGCCGAGTACCAGTCCACCGCCAGCGAGCGCTGACTTGCGCAAAAAATCGCGGCGACCGGCATTTTCAAGATGAGTTGAGTTCATGCTGATTCCTTACTGGCGATTTCTGCCGCACGGTGAATGCCCGCACGAATACGAAGATAAGTGCCGCAGCGACACAGATTGCCAGACAGAGCGGTATCGATATCTGCGTCCGAAGGCCGTGGGTTCTTTTTAAGCAGCGCGGCGGCAGTCATGATTTGACCTGCCTGACAGTAACCACATTGCGGAACATCAAGTTCTTGCCAAACTTTTTGCAAAGGATGATCGCCGTTTTTAGCCAGCCCTTCTATGGTGGTGATTTGGCTTTTACCGACTTTGGAAATCGGAGTCAGGCAGGCACGGGTGGGCACGCCGTCAATATGCACCGTGCAGACGCCACACTGGCCGATACCGCAGCCGAATTTGGTGCCGACCAGATTGAGATGATCACGCAACACCCATAACAAGGGAGTATCAGCGGCAACGTTGACGGTTTTCGGCGTGCCGTTTATGTTGAGATGGTATTTGCTCATGAAAGGAATTCTCTCGTTGTAATGAATAACTTTGGTCAGACGTTTTGATAGGGTTAGCCGATAGGTTGGGTATTTTATTTACCGGACAATGCCTTAATAATAACTACGCCTCGGCACTGTTTAACCAAAGATCATGCTTGTTACACAGGCTTAGCGCGTATACCGTGCCGCTGTAATTTGTCAGCGTAAAGGTTGAAATAGCGGCGTTATCCTTGCTTGGATCAAACAAATGTTCATCGATAAATTTATAGTTTTTATCAAGGAGAACATGCTTGACAATATAATGTTCGTAACCTTTTATCTCGTGAGGCGTTACAATTTTTACGTTGGTAATGTCCCCGGCCTTTGCAAATTCAATTGTGGGTAAATGGGTCGCTACTTTTCCAGCCCAACGTCCTGGCGCTTCTTTAGTATAATAAATATCCCTTGATGCCGATACCTGTTCATCACCGGCAGCCGATGCCAGTGCAGGTATGATTAAACCGGTACCTGCACTGGCCAGACTTAAGCGAATAAAATTGCGACGTTCCATAGTATTTCCTTGTGATTGATTATTGACTGCATGTTATTGTTTGGCTTGAAACTGCTTTGAATATCATCCTGAGCCGGACGGTTTTTGCAAACCCGTATGCAAGTAAGTATTCACCTCCCCCCCTTTGAAAAAGGGGGATTGAGGGGGATTTATCTAATAAAATCTCCCCTAACCCCTCTTTTTCAAAGAGGGGGGACTGAACACTTACGTATGCAATATTTCTGCTACGTTAACTGCATGGTAGCTTGACGTTGATTTGAAACGTTAGTGGCCGGGTTGCAAGCCAAGCCCCGCTTATGCGTAGAGTGTAGCAGGATTGACTTCTTTATGGACTTTTCTCGTTTAGTTTTTTAAGGATTTTTAGCAGATTTTATGCCATTGCTTGAAGCGGCAGGTTTTATCGCAAAAAAATAATATTAAGAATGACGTAGCGGTCTGTTTCAAAACAGTTAATATTTTTTATTCGGTTTTAGCCGATGCAGTCTGTTTTCAGAAACGTGATGGGGTTTAAAGGTAATATGTTGATTTACAAACAGTCATTCAGCAGGTGTTATTGCCATGGCAACAGAATAAATGACGGATGCAGGCGAATAGTAGCTGTTGGGTTTGCGTGGGTTCCAAACTCCAACCAGGAAATCGCTAATGTGTGATCCCTTTTTTTCTGTTATTTCTGTTAATCAAAGATTCCGTGCTCTACAGATCCATAGGGGCTAACCTGAATTTCGCCCAATTCAACAGGTTTATTCAATGTAGGGCCGACGCTCGATCTGCCCCTGCTTCGTAGGAGCGACGCCCACGTCGCGACTTGCAATGTTAGTTGCGAAGATTTATTTAAAAAATATCCCCTAACCCAAGCCCCTCCGAACGTGTGTTGATTTTTAGTTGAAACTGACCACCAGCTAACGACCCCTATGTGTAGAACTGAACTATGTGTAGTTGTACCGCTATATTACGGCTCAGCCCTTGAACGACTTGGCATTAGGCCGCCCACTTCTACACATGGTTACAGTGTCTGAAGGGATTACATCAGTGCATCATCGAATTTACAAGAATGATCCATATTCGTGTGGGGATCCTGGAGTCTCACCAGTGCCTTTTTTTTCATCATCAAGTTAGCCATCAACTAAATAGAATTGGGAAGAATTCATTACTATCTCTTGAAATGGGTAGATTTCAATTTCAGGACACCAGCAAAACCATGTTAAGAAAATTAGCTTCCATTATCCTTGTAGGCTAATGAAATAGGGCTTCGTTGCCTATAGTCATCTGTGCTCTACACATAGTTCAGCCCTACACATAGGGGTCGCCTATGTGTAGATTAACATAGCGACCCACAAGAGACATTGGAGCCATATTTTCGAATGGCTGCATACTTACGGAAAGCCGACAGTCAATTTCTAGCGAACCAACTGGCACTTCCAGCCAGGAGCAAAATATCTGCCAAGTTTTGATCCATTTCATTTCAAATAGCCATCATGTAATTATCGTCAAAACCATATATCGTTTAAAATAGAGTCTTAAATTTACAAATTACTTAATCAGTTTTATCAGTCTGCACTGTCACGTCCGCCCCTATTTAATCCTCAACACCACCTTTTATCCCGATGTGAT
>JBAXXH010000250.1:0-4502 GCA_037127995.1 Methylococcaceae bacterium
CGATGGCTTGAATGACCGGGTGCAAAATATTCCGGCCGGCCCGTTGGCCTACTCCAGCGGTGGTGACCGTACCTTTGCGCTTTGGCTTTGGCCCGACCACCATGACACGGGTGGTGGAGTTGTTTTCAGCAAGCCCTGGAATGGTAACGGCGCTTATAATTACAGCCTTAACCAACTTGCTGATAGCAGGCTACAGTGGCAGGTGCAAGGCGTCAGTTTGATAGCCCCCATGGCCTTAACCCCTGATCAATGGCATCAGGTTGTGATCACAATCAAAAGCAACTGGGATATGTCTATGTATCTCGATGGGCAACTTGCCGCGTCAGGCCAATTTGCCAACACATGGAGCGCCAAAGGGGGCGATCAGCATGTGCCTCTTTGCATCGGTTCTTTATTTCCGTATGGGGTCGGCTGGGATGCTGTCTCCACCTACTCCTGGCAAGGCAAACTGGATGACCTGCGCGTTTATTCCCGCGCGTTGCCTGCCGATGAAATCCGCCAATCATACGATCGCGGCAAACCCGCCGCCGGATTCCCCATGGTCACTTTGCTGATGCCCGCATCCACGCATACCATTACCAGCCAAACTCATCTGCAGGCCGAAACCCAAGATGTGGCGGGGATCGCCGGGGTGACGTTCGAGGCGGATGGACAAGCGCTCGCGGCTGAAGATAAAAAAGCGCCCTATGAAATGACATTACCCAATCGACTGGTTAACGGTGTCCATAGTTTCACGGCCGTGGCCAGAAATGTATCAGGCAATATCACTACATCTTCCCCAGTGCAAGTGACTATGGCAGGCAACAATGGGGTGATTGCGCAACCAGTGGAACCAATTTCGCCTTTACCAATTTTGCCCGACACTTGGCCCGTACCCGGAATAGCCGGCAATGAGATACAGATAACTGCAGCAACTGATCAATACGAAGCTGCTAGTTTTGTGTTACGTAGCGTATTTCAGGATTATAACAGCGTTACCTTGGAGGTCTCCGATCTCTCCGGGCCAGGCGGCCGACTGCCCAAAGAAGAAGTAGATATTCGGCTGGTGAAAGCATGGTATCAGGCATCATTGGGGGGTTGGATTGGAGGAGCTTTTATCGTCGGCGATTATACACAGAGATTGGTGCCGGAACTGTTGCTTAAAGATGAAAGCTTGGTGCAAGTGGGTCGGGTCGCGAAAAAAAATTATCTTAAAATCAACCGTGGTGCAGGTGATGAGTTGGTCTGGGTCAATATCCCGGAGCAAATGAATGCGGCTTGCTTTAAAGTAGCCGATTTTCCTTTTCAGGACAGCGGCACCTTGCAGCCTTTCTTTCTGCCTAAACAGTATACCCAGCAAGTCTGGCTCACGGTTCATGCCCCAAGGCAGATCAAACCCGGCACCTATAGCGGCAACATCATCATCCGGGCCGGCCGGAATGAACTGGGCAGACTTACCTTGCGGGTTAAAGTTCCGGCTTTTACTTTAGCGGAATATGCAGCCGGCGTTTATTACACCAGTGTGCTCGATCCCGCCAATGCGACGTTGGGTAGCCAGGCTAAAACCGAAATCCAGATGCGGGCTGAGATGCGAAATATGTGGGGGCATGGGGTAAAGGACTTCACGCTTTATCAACCGCTCAATCAAATGGAAAACATCTTGAAGCTACGGCAGGACATGGGCATGATTCGCGGTGCGCTTTATGCCATCGTATGCGCCAGTTGTTCGATCACCGAACTCAATAACACGGTGCCGCAACTGGTGAAGTTGGCGCACGCCTATGGCTTTAGCGATGCATTTCTTTATGGGAGTGATGAAGCCACCGGAACGGCTTTGACGGCGCAAAGACTTTCCTGGCGGCGTGTGCATGAACTGGGTGGAAAAATATTTGTTGCCGGATCTGGAGACGCCTTTGATTTGGTGGGGGATTTGTTGGATGTGCAGGTGCATGCGGGCCGGCCGATCCCCGAATATGCCAAGAAATGGCACGGGATAGGGCATAACATTTACAGCTATGGCAATCCGCAATCCGGAGCGGAAAACCCCTATCCTTTACGCCGCAATTATGGACTGGTGCTTTGGGCCGCAGGTTATGACAAGGCCTATACCTGGGCCTATCAGGCCGTTCGCGGTAACCAGTGGAATGATATAGATGCCAGCCAGCCGCCTAAGCCTGGACAAACTACTTTATTACGTGAGGAAAATTTCACATATTCCACAGCCAATGGCGTTATCGACACCCTCGCTTGGGAAGGTTATCGCGAGGCCGTCGATGATGTCCGCTATCTCAAGACCTTGGAACAGACTATAGCCCAAGCTAAAGCCGCAACTTCCCCGCTTGTCCAGCAGGCTGTAGCCGATGCCCAGACTTATTTAAATGGACTACGCTCCACAGTTCTGAAATTGTCCGGCACAGGTGCCAACACCGCAGATTTTAACCTGGATTTAAAACAAAAACGTGAAGAAGTGGTTCAGCATATTGAAGCCATCATGGCCAGCCAAACCAAAGCACAGCGTCAAGCAATGCCGAAGCACGGCGGCAAGGCGTTTGGTGTCAAAGGAGGGACGTGAGATTATCTCTTTTACTAAAATGGGGTAATAATAAACAAAAGGCTCTAAAGTTTCATAGGCTTTTTTAAGTAATAGCAATTGTGCGTCACGCGGACAAATTAATGATACCATTGTGGCGTATAGCTTGAGTTTTCGTTACTCTATGAGCCTCTACGTCGGTCTATATTTAACGGAAATTCTTTATTCTTGGTGCGAAAAAGTCTGCCAATTTAATCTCTTAAAAATTACATCGTCAAAAAAACAAAAAGGGTCAGACCCATTTATTTAATGACATATTGATGAAGGTGTTTTAACACTGAAAAAAGGTGGGTAAATATCGTCTAGTAAAATCATTCATTACCCGCTTTTTGTAAAATTTGTTTAATTTCTGATTCCGATAAGCCGGTCACCTCAGCTATTATTTCAATTGTTGTGCCTTTCTTTACCAGGTTGAGGGCTATATTTTTTGTTGCCTCATTTATGCCTTCTGCTTTTCCTTCTGCTTTTCCTTCAAAAAGCCATCACCAAATGAGGACTCAAACATGCTGGCTTGGTAATGCAATTCGTCTTTGTAATGTTCGTAGGCTTTTTGTTCATCTTCGGGCAGTTTCATGATGCTGAGTTTTTCTTCTGCTTCTTCTTTTAGCCTTTTGCGGTGAAGTTTTCTTTGATTTCTTCATTTTTTAAGAAGTAAATCCATTCATCCAGCGTGTCTTTGGCGATGTCGTTAAAGCGGTTTATTTTGATCAGGTAATATTCAGGGTAAAGTGATTCCACGCTGTTTTTTTTAAAGAGTTGTTTTTGTTTTTCGTTAAGTTCCAAAAGGTCATGGTTATGTAAGCCTATGAAGCGGGCGGTGCCTTTGTAAATGTAGTCGGTGCCACTGCCCAAATCAAAATAAAGAATGTTTATTGAGATGACTTTGGTGATACCTGCGTAAGATTGGCTTTCTTCCAGATGTTCTATGGCTGTTTTTGAAACGCCATAAAATATGCGCTGCAAGTAGTCATATTCCCGGTCATATTGTATTTCTATGATAATTATTTCTTGTTTGTGGTTGCGTACTTTTAGATCAATGCAGTTAAATTCGTGAACTCTACAGTCCTTGTATCTTTCACTTTCCAGCACATCCAAGATGATAATGTCTTCTTTAAGCAGTTCGCTCAAAAACCCTTCCAGGATGCCAAAGCTGGCTTTGCTGCGCAGCAGGCGTTTTATGGCCCAGTCGAAGGTGATCAGTTTTCTTTTTTTAGTCATTTAAAACGCTGTAATCCGTGTAAATCAAAATTGAATCAATGGTCAGGACTCGATTGACGTAACTTGCTGTTAATTAATTCTTTTATTTTTTGTCCAGTTACTCAACTCTTGTTGGGCAGCAATGACATAATTTTTTTTCATCAAAGTAATAGGGGACAGGCCACTGTTTTCTGCTTTTCTTTTAATCAGGGTAAAAATCTTTGGCACTCAGGCTTTGGAAGCTATTGCGGCCAGCAAACATTTCGATAAAAGATGTAAACCCCTCCCAGCATCGGGTTATCCATTCGGCGGAATACGCTTTGCTATTCCGCCCTTCGCATTAGAGAGATTTAGCCACCAGTGTTTTACGAACAGCCAGCCAAATCAATGGGGTCAGACTTGATTGCTTTACGTAAATTGCTTTTAACCACGGCTTTCAATTTTTTATGTCCAGTTGCTTAATTCTTCTTTGACAGCAAGTAGCCTCGATTTAACGTAGTGGAATCGAGGATGATCAAAATCTAATTCCTCGATTCCGTTTTACTTCATCGAGGCTACTTGCTACCTAAAAGTTGCTGTCTTAGCCACTCCGTTAAAGCGCTCACTTCAGTCCAGTCAATGATAGCCTCTGCCATGTCTTCCAATTTTTCAACCGGTACTGTCGGTAATTGCGCCAGCAAATAAAGGGGTCACCCATTAGCCTGCCCCTGTCAATAAGCCAAAAAAATCCCCCAAG
>JBAXXH010000251.1:0-4488 GCA_037127995.1 Methylococcaceae bacterium
AGCCGGACAAATATATTTTCATTCATTCGTAATCTATTGTTTTTTAGGGTGGCTTAAGATGCTCTGAATTGCTGCCAATAATTACAATGAAGCTATAGAGCCCTGAATTAATTAAGTACGTAGGGCGGTTCCGTGCGCGCCTTATTTTTCAAGGTGCACACGGCACGCCCTACAGAAAATAATGTCTCTTAATCAACGAAGGTCTCTATACTATTTATTGCATAAGGACACACTGATAAATGCTGGATAAAGGACTTAAAATAGCGCTTTTTTTAGCATACTCAATTTCAATTATTTGGATGATGACTCGGCATTAAGCCATAACAAAAACAGCTCGTAACCTAACGCTAACGTTACGGCTCCAATGAAAAGACCGATAACACCCGAATGGAGAAGACCGCCAATGGCACCGGTAAAAATAATTGCCATCGGTGTTTTTACGCCTCGACCCAGCAGAATCGGTTTAAGAATATTGTCTATCAAGCTAAGAGGGATACTCCAGATCAGGAATGCGACGGCAGTAAAGGTATCGGCGTTATAAAACAGGTAGATGACGACGGGGATCAAGATCGGAGCTGTACCAATCTGAGCTATGGACAGAATCAGACAAAGCAGCGCCCAAAGACCTGCAGCGGGCAGACCCACCACCATAAAACTGATGCCTGCCAGCAGACTTTGAATCAATGCAACCCCTAAAATACCATTAGCGACACTCCGTACGGTGGCTTCTGCCAGATCAGCAAAATCAGCACCTTTTTCATTAGCAAGCCGATTGGTAATAGCGCGAGCTATTCGATTGCCGCCACTGGAATTAGCCAATAATATACCGGCAATAATGATGGCAACCACAAAACGTAAAATGGCAATGCCGGCACCGGTTGCCGCTGATAACAGCCAACTACCGATAACTTTAAGTACCGGGCCAAGCTGTTGTAAAGCGCTATGAATATTTTCCGAGGCAAGTAACCAAAACTTGGCGAGCGGTTCGCCAATCAGCATGATGCTACCCAAACTCTCAGGCGGCGGTGGAATTGACAGGGAGCCATCTTTTATTTTATCCACCAGCATTTTTATCCCGCCAATCAGCGTGTCCGTCAACAGCACGGTGGGCACAATCATGATAATCAGAAAAGCAAAAGTAAATAACGTCGCCGCCGTTTTATGCCGATTACCCAACGCTTCCCGCAATCGATTGTAAAGTGGATGAGCGGCAATGGCAATAATAATACCCCAAATGATAGGTTCTATAAAAGGGCCGACAATCTTTAAACACCAGACTGTAATAATGAGTAACAGACCTATACGAATAGTGGTCTCCAGTGATCTATGAAAAAAAATATTGTCGTCTGTTGATAGATTGGAATCATTCATAATAAGAATTTTTTAAGTATGATTTTAGGGAGATAAGCAAATTTTCAAACGTATTTTAAACAAGCAAAAACAACGCATAACGGGCTTTTTAGTAACGACTCGGTTGTTAACAAATAGAACACGGATAACACGGATTTGACTGATAGACACGGATAAAGAAAGTTTATCAATTTTATGAAAATGGTAGTCATATATTTTAAGGTTTTTTTGACTACAAATAAAATCCGTATAATCCGTGCTCTATAATCAAATACAACATCCACTGAATAGTTACCTTTTTTATAATATAAGCTATATCGACTATTCATACAATAGTTAAGCCAGTCGCTCAACTTAAGCCGGATGGGGTTTGCAAATCCGGTTCGGCTTAGTTCCCCATCGTAAACATGGTAAACTTTCTGTTATTCTAATCAAACTATAGCCTAAGTTTCCGATGCCCGAATTACCCGAAGTTGAAACAACCTGTCGCGGCATTGCGCCACATATTGAAGGGCAAACGATTAAACAGGTTATTATTCGTCAACCCAAATTACGCTGGCCTGTGCCTGAAACGCTGTGCCAAATTTTAACGGGTCTCAATATTCAATCAGTTTCCCGGCGAGCCAAGTATCTGCTCTTTGCTACCGATGCCGGTACGATGCTGGTGCATTTAGGCATGTCGGGCAGTTTGCGCATTATAACGACCCGTCAGAGTGCCGGTAAACATGATCATATTGATTTTATTTTCACCAACGACAAAGTGCTGCGTTTTAACGATCCACGCAGGTTTGGCGCGGTCTTATGGACATCAGCACCTATTGCACAGCATCAGTTGCTTAAAGATTTAGGCCCCGAACCCTTATTGGCTGATTTTACTGGTGAGCTGCTTTATACCCTGTCCAGAAACCGGAAAGTGCCGGTAAAATCATTTATTATGGATAGTCACATTGTTGTAGGCGTTGGTAATATTTACGCAAATGAAGCGTTATTTATGGCGGGTATTTTGCCCTCGCGGCAGGCAGGGAAGATTTCTTTGGCGCGTTATGAAAGACTGGCGGAATGTATTCGGGTGATTTTACAAAACTCCATTCAACAGGGCGGCACTACCTTACGAGACTTTGTTAATGAAGCCGGAAAACCCGGTTATTTCAAGCAACAACTTAAGGTTTACGGTCGCAAAGGCTTACCATGTATTGACTGCCAACAACCCTTAAATGAGACAAGATTGGCTAACCGTTCAACGGTTTTTTGTCATGTTTGTCAGCGCTAATGGATGCACGTAGAAACGAGAGAAAAAACATCGATCAATCAGGTTTGATCTAATACTGCTACCTTAAAAATATCTATATTATAATCAATGTGTTGGAATGCAAATAAATGGCGAGATCAAACTCAAAAAGTGTTGAGAAAAACAGATTGCGATTCTATTTCTATTTAACTTGTTGATTTTTCGTATATTGGTCGCTTTAAAAAGATCACATTTTTGTATACTTTTAACATACAACCTGTTGATTATTAAATTAATTAAAATTTAAGGTAGCAGTATTAGAGTCGTCGAGTAGACCGGTTTCTCTCAATGAAGTCTGCTCTTCCATCTGTCGACACTTTTGTTGGTACGCTTCACCGCACGCGGCTACCACGTGATCGCAGACAGTTTCGCTGTGCATCATCGATTGTTACCAAGCCCCTTACAGAACCCGAAAACATGGGGTTAAGTCTTTCAAAATAACATCTCTAGGAGACTGTCCGAGAATTGTAACATGCCTTCTTTATGCAGAGGTTGAGAAGTAGCCATAGCTAATAATAACCAGTGTGCTTGATTTGCATCCCCACATCGCTGAGGCTGTCCGAGAATAGGAACCGTAGCGAGGGGAAGCCATTTTGAGTCAGATTTTTTGATCCTTTTATATAAACAGTTTGTGCGTGTTACGAAAATGAGCGGAAAATCTGGCCGAAACGGCTTTTCCGCAGCAGGTTTTCTATTCTCGGACAGCCTCCTAGAGGACAAATAAGGTTCTCCATTAGCACCTGCCGGAATTATAATATCAGATTGTAGGGACTGAATAATCACAATTTTTTTACACATCGCTACTCGACCCGATGCTTGTAAAGTGCGTGGGTTTGAGTTGCCTTATTTTGAAAAGGCAATAAATCGTCGATAAGGCGATTCACCTTTCCAGGTGATCGCTTCCGTGTAGTAGTGCATTAATGCCAGATAGCCCAGCAGTCCCAACGTAACGGCTTTGCGAATTTCCACCCCAAAAAAGAATTCGGATAATGCGCTAACCAGATTATCGCCATACGCTTGCAAAACAAATGCCAGCACAAATGAACACACAGGCAGCACAATAAAAATGTGTACATTACAACGTGCGGCGTAACGGTATAGAAAATTTTGTGGATGGTTGTGATGCTTATTGTAATCATGCGTTACATAGAAAATATAGGCCGTGGCATCATGCACCAACCGGGGCACCAGAATCGCCAGAAAATAATATTGTTGCACGTAAAGATAAAAACTACTGAGCACCAAAAAAATATTAGACCATAAAAACCATTTGCCAAATGTGGTGGTGACATAGCGTTGGCAATAACAAGCACTTAAAACCAGTGCGGCACACAACAAACCGGCAAGCTGTTTAAGCCATTGCGTTTGCTGGACATCCAGACTGTTTTTAAGAAAAATACCGATATAAACAAAAAGCCCTGCCGCCACGCTTAACGATAATAAAAGCTTAAATGCCCAAGAGGGCAGGCGACAAACACCTCGCGCCACGCCATGTTGTTGTTTAAGTACATGATATACTGTCCAGCCTGCAACCAGGACATAAAAACCCTGATAAGGAATAAACAAACTGCCTATGCCAAAAAAAAATGCAATTGCGGCGGTTACCCATACAAGATTGCGCTGATAAAATCGCAGGTAGTCCGTATTGCTTACCAGCACAATCGTACTGGCTAAAATATGGGGCGTGCCGAACAGAATTTGAAACAATAAAAAGTGGGTGGGTTTGCCGGGTAAATGTTCTTTTAAAAAGCCGTGCCAAAACCAGTTGTCAGACAGCTGCAGCGCTACGCAGAGTGGAATGATGGCATACAGCCCCAGCAATAACGTAAATGAGACGGTTAGCTTACGTT
>JBAXXH010000252.1:0-4486 GCA_037127995.1 Methylococcaceae bacterium
TTATATCACAACTCATTGTTTTATATTAATTAATTTAATTCCGTTCAAGCACTATGTAGGCAAGCTTGATGGATGTGCCTTGTAAACACTGGCTTTGCGGGATACGCCACGTCAAATTAGCCCCGATTATGTTCCCGGGAACATAACGTATAAGGATCTTCGCGGGTACGCCAATGACTTTCTCCGGAAAGCATAGAGCCCGGCCAAGCTGCGACTATTTCTGCCCTATTAATCAAAAAAGGCGGTGATTTTCCTGAGTTTTGGCAAAAATAAAACTCCTTTATTGAGGTTATGGAAGATTTTTATGTCAGGATGTGCAAGGCTGCTTTAAAAGGCGTGTGATTTTAGGTAACTCTTCAGACATCTTTTAGTACCACCACCATTACAGGGAGAAGCTCCAAGTGTCCGGAAAGGAGCAATAGCTGACGATCAGTTTCAACGAAAACCAACACACTCCGAGAGGGGCTTGAGCCTCGGGTGCCTTCTTCCCGATACAATTTGACTGAGCGCTTGACACTGATGGGGGGTTACCCCAAAAGCGCGGACAATTTTCATTTGTTGGCTATGCCCATAGACGCAGAATTGCGTCGTGATCATTCGGAATGAGTCGGTATCTTGTTCCTTGTGACTAAACACCGGCAAGCTGCCGTTAAAATAAGTGATGTTCCCTTTGTTTGGTTAATTAACCACATTACTAAATGCCACTGCCGTGACAAAACACACCTTGATTTCAGAGCCGCGATCCGCTGCGTTATCGCTAAGTTCGCCTTAATAAAGAGACGGCTTTGATTGGGGTTGAATGCAATTCATTAACAGGTCGCTTTCCAAAATACATTTTTAACAATTATAGGAGCTAATAATGCATCATTATTAATTATATTGGTAACAAAAATACAATCTCGGTCTTTACGGTATCAAACATAAGGTGGCATTAGCGTAAAAATCTTAATGTTATTTTAATGTGTTACTAACGTTAAATTAATGTTCCATTGATAAACTTTTAACCGTTTTGTTTAGATAAAACGGTCCAATTGTAATTTAAAGTACTTGTCTTGATGCTATCGATATATCGAACGTTTAAAAGAAAATTTTTACAACTTCTTTTTATTGATCTTCGTCACAACATTTCAACAATCATCTCTGCTAACTTTTAAGCTCGATTCCTAAATTAAACGGGCCTATGGAAACTATTATGAAAAATTATTTGCGCAAGCTATCCCCAGTCTTTTTATTAACTGGGTTTACCCTGTTTTTATTCAGTGGCAATTTATTCGCGGCAAGCACAAATCTAGCATGGAGTGCCAGTACGTCATCCAGCGTGGGTGGTTATATAGTGTCTTACGGTCAAAGCAGCGGCAATTACACTTCAAACATTGATGTAGGCAACACGACCACTTATCTGGTATCGGGACTACAAGCGGGTTCCACATATTATTTCGCGGTGAAAACTTATAATTTATCCCGGACTACCCAGAGCGCTTATTCCAATGTAGTCAAGTTTACAGTACCTGTCACGACGGCATTAACGGCGGATTTCACAAGGAGTACAACAAGCGGTGTCGCGAGTTTGTTAGTGACGTTCACGCCTGTCACAACGGGGACAGTTACGAGCTGGGCATGGGCTTTTCCCGGTTCATACACACCTTCCATCAAAAATACAACTGCTCAAGCTGTCAATGTGACCTATCCGACCGCCGGGTCGTATTCCGTAAGTTTAACTGTAACCGGACCTG
The DNA here is from genome assembly GCA_037127995.1 of Methylococcaceae bacterium. Taxonomy (GTDB): domain Bacteria; phylum Pseudomonadota; class Gammaproteobacteria; order Methylococcales; family Methylomonadaceae; genus Methylobacter_C. The sequence goes on from JBAXXH010000252.1 coordinate 1,734, forward strand.
GTGGAAGCGTCACCAAAACCTATTCAAACCTGATTACCGTGACGGCACCACCTCCGGTAGTAACTCCACCTCCGGTAGTAACTCCGCCTCCGTTGACAGGTACCGGAAACGGCTTATTAGCGGCCTATGGATTTGAGGAAATCAGTGGGGCGACTGTTACGGATGCCTCTGGTCAAGGTAACCACGGTACAATTAGTAATGCCGTCAGAACCACCAGTGGTCATAGCGGAAAGGCACTGCAGTTTAATGGCACAAATGCCTGGGTCACGGTCAATGACAGCGCATCTTTGGATCTTTCAACAGGCATGACCCTTGAGTCATGGGTATATCCACAATCCCTAGGCAGCGGAGGAAAAACAGTTATCATGAAGGAAAACTCCGTAACTGCTGAGGTCTATAGCCTCTATGCCAAAGAGAATACCACGCTACCTATTTCTTATATCACTGCTGGAAGTTACAGTTCCATCTCCGGTTCCAACCCGTTACCGGTGAACCAGTGGACTCACCTTGTAGCGACCTATGATGGACAATATCAACGGCTTTATGTAAATGGCAAAGAAGTCGCCAATAGTAAACAGAATGGTCTGATTCAACAATCCACGGGGGTGTTGCGCATCGGTGGAAACAGTTTTTGGGGTGAGTATTTTCAGGGCTATATCGATGAGGTGCGTATCTACAACCGCGCCTTGACGACAGCGGAAGTCAATTACAACCTGACGACTGCAATCAGTGTTTCAAACCCTGCACATTTCGTCATGGGAGATATGACACGAGAATCTTGGATAGGTTATAAAACTCAGGGTACTGCAGAAGCATACCAGACGACACCGCAGAAGAACGGAGTAGTAACCACTTTACAAATATATTTGGATGTCAGTTCAACAGCTACGGAGATGATTGCCGGCATCTATAAAGACAATAATGGTCATCCCGGGGCTATTGTCACTCAAGGCAAGTTGAGCACACTTAAGTCCGGTGCTTGGAACTCGATCCCGATTCCCGTAGTCTCCGTTACTGCCGCACAACCTTATTGGATTGTAATACTGGGATCGAAAGGACAAATTGGATTTCTTAATCGAATAGGATCTGCAACTGGCATGATTGAAACCAGCACTTCAACTACACTGACTTCATTACCCGGTACATGGACGGGAACTTCATACCAATCCAACTCTGCTATGTCTGCTTTTGGACTTGGGTATTGATTGGATTATAATTAATTACAAGTACCCACCAGCGCTGCCGGGGGACTGTGCGCCCACGAGGGCAACTTATCAACAGTGTGAAAGTCCCTGTCGGCGTATGCCATAACGCCGTAGCGATCAGTAACTGCGTCATTATGAAATGGGGTGGAGAGCAACTGGAAGCGAAAAGGCAGTCCGCAGGATAACTAATCCGATTCGGCTGGGCAAGGCGGCGAGTCTGCGAGGACATGAAGAAGCCTGAAAATCATTAGTTACGTTGTTTTGGCGATTAAAACGTAACTGGGCCTGCCAAGTGGTTGGGAGCGGAATGGCAAGAAGGTAAGTTGAAGTAAGTGGGGAGACCTGCCCGTCGAGGTGACGATGGGCAGGAGTCAGAGCCCTTATAGTACTGCAAACCGTGGAAGGTTATGACAGGGTGAGAATAGTGTGGCACCGACGGGAAACCAGTCGGAAACAGAGAAAACAAACACAAGCCTAAATCATGACGGGAAGCGATGGAAACAAGCGGGTAGCAAAACCGCTTTTAGGGAAGGAGGGCAGGAAGGTAGAATTTCTGAGCTGACGGCGGCGAAAGATAGGGGGTCATTGCATAATGCTGGTAAACCCACGAGATTCCGGAAGACATGCGCCAGAGGAACGCCAATCATCAGTAAGGGAGTTGCGGATAGCGAGGTAACAAAGTGGAATAATCTTATTTCGTGGCAATAACCGAAGCACCTTGAAGTAGGTTATAGTCATCTATCTGCCCTGAAATGGGAACTGCCAACTGGAGAGCCGCACGCACGGTTCGGAGGGAGGGGAGAGCCTGGAAAGGCTCTTCTCTACACCTATCACAAAGTTTGACACACAGGGAATCATCGAGAGTCTCCCTATCTGTGAACCGCCTAAAGTTTAAAAGATAAGGAAACAAACGATGAATACGCCAGAGAGTTTAAGTCATACAAAATGGGAATGTAAATACAACATAATTTGGACTCTGCTGTTAAATATCTGCATAGAATTTCACTATTCCAGTTTCAATGTCGTACATTCCGCCAACAATACCAATTTCACCGCATTTTTCCATTGCCTCCAATAAAGGGCTTTTGCTTCTGATTTGCCCGACAGTCAGTTGCACATTTTTATCGGCCACTTTTTGCACGAAAGCGTCATTATTAGCGGTCATTTCTACCGGTTCTTCAGCGTTTACGATATCCACAGCCGGCTTAATTTTGTGCAACAATCCGGTCAGATGATCCAGCTCCACTTTTTCACAAGCGCCTTTAATAGCGCCGCAATGCGAATGCCCCAGCACCACAATCAACTTTGAACCCGCCAGCTTACAGGCATATTCCATACTGCCCAGAATGTCATTGTTGATAATATTACCGGCTACCCGGGTGCTAAATACATCACCTAAGCCTTGGTCAAAAATGAGTTCCACAGAGGTGCGTGAATCCATGCAACTCAGGATGATGGCAAGAGGAAATTGACCTTGCCGGGTATCATTAACTTGTTCCAGTAAATTACGGTTGGCGTTTAAATTATTTACAAAATGCGCATTGCCTT
>JBAXXH010000253.1:0-4481 GCA_037127995.1 Methylococcaceae bacterium
GGATGGAAAACCACGGCCTCATCAATCCGGTTGATAAACTCGGGTCTAAAGTGTTGGCTGACTTTTTCCATCACCGCCGCTTTCATTACAGGATAAAGGGCTTCACCTGCCAACTCCTGAATAATGTCAGAACCCAGGTTTGAAGTCATTACAATAACGGTATTTCTAAAATCAACGGTTCTGCCTTGACCATCCGTTAAGCGACCATCATCCAGCACTTGTAACAGGACATTAAAGACATCGGGATGCGCTTTTTCGATTTCATCCATCAAAATAACCGAATACGGTTTGCGTCTGACCAGTTCGGTTAAATAACCGCCTTCTTCATAACCGACATAACCCGGAGGTGCGCCAATCAGTCTGGCAACCGAATGTTTTTCCATAAACTCGGACATATCAATACGCACCATGGCATCGGTGGTATCAAACATAAACTCTGCCAACGCCTTGCACAATTCAGTTTTGCCCACACCGGTAGGGCCCAGGAATAAAAATGAACCATTGGGGCGGTTGGGGTCTGACAAGCCGGCTCTGGAACGGCGTATGGCATTACTGACAGCTTTTAGCGCTTCATCTTGGCCGACCACCCGTTTACTTAAGTATTCTTCCATGCGTAATAATTTATCACGTTCGCCTTCCATCATTTTTGAGACCGGTATGCCGGTCCATTTGGAGACCACTTCGGCAATTTCTTCTTCGGTGACTTTATTGCGTAACAAGGTCATTTTTTGAGCTTCGGCGGGTGCTGCCATCGTCAATTGTTTTTCCAGTGCGGGAATAATACCGTACTGCAACTCTGACATTCGCGCCAAATCATTGCTGCGGCTGGCAACTTCCAGATCGGTTCTGGCATGTTCCAGTTTTTCTTTAATCAGCGCCGAACCTTGCAAGGAGGCTTTTTCCGCTTTCCAGATTTCTTCCAAATCTGAATATTCTTTTTCCAGATCGCCAATTTCTTCTTCCAGAATTTCCAGGCGTTTTTTGGACGCCGCATCCTGTTCTTTTTTAAGCGCGACCTGCTCAATTTTTAATTGAATCAAGCGCCGATAAAGTTTATCCATTTCTTCCGGCTTGGAATCAATTTCCATGCGGATACGGCTACCGGCTTCATCGATTAAATCAATGGCTTTGTCCGGCAACTTCCGGTCAGCGATGTAGCGGTAAGATAACGTAGCCGCAGCAACAATGGCGGGGTCGGTAATACTAACGCCGTGATGGACTTCGTATTTTTCTTTCAGACCACGCAGAATGGCAATGGTATCTTCAACGGACGGTTCATCAACCAACACTTTTTGAAAGCGCCGTTCCAAGGCGGCATCTTTTTCAACATATTTGCGATATTCGTCCAGTGTCGTTGCGCCTACACAATGCAATTCACCCCGCGCCAATGCCGGTTTTAACATATTGCCTGCATCCATTGCGCCTTCTGCTTTACCGGCACCGACCATGGTATGCAGCTCATCAATAAATAAAATGACCTGACCTTCCTGTTTGGCAAGATCATTTAAAACCGCTTTCAGACGCTCTTCAAATTCACCCCGAAACTTGGCACCGGCAATTAATGCCGCCATATCCAACGCCAATACCTGTTTGCCTTTAATGCCTTCGGGCACTTCGCCATTAACGATACGTTGCGCCAGACCTTCAACAATCGCTGTTTTACCGACGCCGGGCTCACCAATAAGTACCGGATTGTTTTTAGTGCGGCGTTGTAACACCTGAATCGTACGACGAATTTCATCATCCCGACCGATCACGGGATCAAGTTTGCCTTGTGCCGCCCGTTCTGTCAGGTTGATGGTGTATTTATTCAGGGCTTGGCGTTGATCTTCAGCATTGGCATCATCAACCACTTCACCCCCCCGCATTTTCTCTATCGCGATTTCGACATTCTTTTTAATAACACCGGCTTTTTTGAGCAGATCATTTAAAACCCCTTTTTCCTCACAAGCCGCCAGTAAAAACAACTCGCTGGAGATAAACTTATCATTGCGCTTTTGCGCCAACTTATCCGTTAAATTAAGCAGGCGGGACAATTCGTTGGAGATTTGGACATCACCCCCCGAACCGCTAACTGTGGCGATACGTGCCAACTCCATCAGCAATTCCGTGCGCAGCATTTGCGTATTAACACTAATTTGCGCCAGTAACGACTTGATACTGCCACCTTCCTGATCGAGTAAAGCGATCATTAAATGGACGGGTTCAATAAACTGGTGGTCTTTCCCCAAAGCCATACTTTGAGCATCAGCCAGTGCTGATTGAAACTTGCTGGTTAATTTATCCATCCGCATCGTATTCACCTTTTAAAAAAGTTTAAGTTGTTGCTGATATGAGGGAGCATAAAGTGCTTTTCAAGCGGCCAGTTGTAAGTTGATGCAACGTTAATGAGGGGAGTGCAAAGCGAGAGGGGCTTGAATACTTTCTATTCATCAAAATAGCTTGTTGAATTTGCCTGATTGTTTGTACAATCATTAAGATAGCTTGTTGAATTTATCTGATTAAATGTTTAATTACTGTGCCAAAATACCTAAATATACCCAAGCCCATCCGAGAGTGTGTTGAATTTTAGTTGGAGCTGACCGCCAGCTCACGACCCAAACCTGCCTGTCGGCTACGAATTTAGGATTCCCGATACCGGACAGTCGCGGCGTGCTGCAAACGGCAATAAGCGGGCTGCCAAAGCATTGACAGTCCGTACCATTTTGTCTAATCGCCATACACAGCTTTGCTGTGTATGCTAAAAAAACAGCAAAGTTTAATCCGTTACACTGCTGGCATTGGTAATATGCTATCTACCAAAAACGTCGCCAGATCAAATTCATGTCTAGATCCATCATCACGACAATAGAAAACCACACTCCCGGCAGTAGTCTCTGAAATCCAGCTTTGACAAATGCTTGGGCTAAAATTGACAAATACTGAAGGAGTAAATAAAGCCACGTTCACCCCGTTGTTTATGTCTCGGGCGGATGTAAATTCGAACGCTTCCACTCCTGCGCTCCTCATAGCACTTCCAAGCACCTGGGTGACGGTGTAACTACAAGGATCGGTTAGATCGGCTTGCCAAGCATTAAAAGGCGGCTGATGTAATTTGATACCACGAGTACAGGAATAATCGGCACTAAACAGGGTGTGGTCAGCGTGGATTGGATCCATTGGGGGTACTGTCATTCCTTGCCAGAATAAGAACCTATAATAAGCAGATTCAAAAAGGACGGTTTCAATACTTAAAGAACCGTAGAAAAGACTGGCCTCGTGACATTGGCCAAAACGGGAACCATGGAGAAGAGGAGGATAGCGAAAAGGTGTCCCCAGCAAGTTATGGAGAAAGCTTGTGCCATCTGGAAGTGATGGCTTGCTTTTTTCCAGAAGTTCTTCTAGAACTGAGTACTCGTCTAAAGTTGTAATCAAACGATCAGTGCCTAACGCCACGTAACTTTCCACTAACACTGATCGAAACAGTATCCCATTAAGATTCTCGAAAACAATGCTACAGCCACAGGCGTTCCAGATGTCAGAACTCATACCTTGCCACGCATAGCTTCCAGATATTTAACTATTTTTACCAAAGTTTCAATACCGCGTACCTGGTCTGCCGGAACCCCACCAGTATGAAGATTTGGAGTTTGCATCCAGTGCTTAATCTGCACACTTTCGCCGCCCATAAGCACAAAAAGTGACCGATATACCCGAATTAGCATCAACGCTAATTCGCCAGATTTGGTATCAGGGTTAATTCCACCCCGCCTGATAGAGCTACGATCTCTATCAATTACCCCCTCAAGCACGGATTGACTCAGTCCTAATTCTTTACCGGCATTGAGAAAGGCTGTTGCTAAAACTTGCGCTTCTTGTGGCTTGGTTCTAGATTGGAGTTGAGCGTTCATGGTTTATACCTCACATAACAGATGCATACAAAATAACATAACGATAATATATAAACTTAATTTGATGCAAAGTCAATATATTGATATTAATTGATGCAAATGCATCAAAAAATACCAGGTTGTAGCTCTAAAAATTTGGTAGACTCAAAATGATGAAAAAATACTGTCTCGGATACATTGGATAAAATGTCTATTGTTCAAAACAGTATCCCTTTATTTTAATGGCTTTAAAGGGTATCAAAACGCCAAAACAGTAAACAATACGATAACACCATTTAAATTAATAGCACATTGCTCACCTTCATTCTGCCATATTTATCGCCCTAAAGCAGCCAGTCGCGTCCGACCGCTTTTGAACGTATGCAGAGCTCTGCATAACGGCCAAAAGCGGTCAGTCAATTTTAGTGTTTCAAGCAGCACACTGATCAAATAATGACAATGGACAGACAGGTAATCTTCATGTGTTTTTAACTTGTTTAAAATCGTCAGTATATACTTTGCAATAGTAAAGCAGCTTGTTTATCAAGTTAGTGTAACAACAGGGTCACCCATTAGCCTGCCCCTGTCAATAAGCCAAAAAAATCCCCCAAG
>JBAXXH010000254.1:0-4439 GCA_037127995.1 Methylococcaceae bacterium
GGTCGATAGAGCGATTGTTCGTGAGTTGGCTGATTTTTATACCACCGAGCCTAGCCTGCTTTCGGTTTTAGAACATATTTTGTAAGCGGTTGTTGATAAGCGTTACCGAGACTGTTGAAAGAGCACACCACGAAGAAAAGCCAAGGTAAAAACGGTGTATTCTTCGTGGTGTTAATGCTTTAAATTGATATAGACCTTCGTTGATTAATCGACATTATTTTCTGTAGGGCGTGCCGTGCGCGCCTCGCCTTGAAAATTAAGGCGCGCACGGCACGCCCTACGTACTTAATTTAGGGCTCTATAGTTATGTAATGAGCATAGCTTATCTACGTTACAAGCAGCAGTGTTCCGGTTTTTATGTTTATTCCTAAACACACACTAATTTTTAAAGAGAGAAACCATGGCTGGACATAGTAAATGGGCTAATATCAAGCATCGTAAAGCAGGGCAGGATGCCAAGCGCGGTAAAATTTTTACCAAAGTCATGCGTGAAATTACCGTTGCAGTAAAAACTAGTGGCCCGGATGCCGCCAGTAATCCGAGTTTACGCTCCGCAGTTGATAAAGCTTTGGGCGCCAATATGCGCCGCGACACTATTGATACCGCCATTAAAAAAGCCGCCGGTGCGTTGGAAGGTGTTAATTACGAAAACATTCGTTATGAAGGCTATGGCCCCGGCGGTACAGCAGTCATTGTTGATTGTTTAACCGATAACCGTAACCGCACTGTTGCAGAAGTACGTCATGCCTTTGCCAAGGCAGGCGGCAATTTAGGCACTGATGGTTCGGTCGCTTATCTGTTTAATAAAGTCGGTATTTTAAGTTACGCCCCTTCAGTTGACGAAGATGCGCTGGTGGACGTCGCTTTGGAAGCCGGTGCAGACGATGTGATCAGCTATGATGACGGTGCCGTTGATGTGATGACGACGCCCGAAACTTATTTAGCTGTAAAAGAGGCTCTGATTGCCGCAGGCTTTGAACCCGATAGTGCCGAAGTCACTATGCAGGCAACCATCCAGGCTGAACTGGATGCCGATGATGCAGAAAAAATGCTGCGTTTGATAGACCGCTTGGAAGATCTGGACGATGTGCAGGATGTTTATTCCAATGCCGACATCAGTGACGAAATTATGGCGGGGTTGGATTTATAAGCCGTAGGTTGGGTTAGGCGATAGCCGTAACCCAACACATTGAGACGGTAAATGTTGGGTTATGCTATTGCTAACTCAATTTAACGAGTTTGCTAGAAAAAATAAGCGAACGGTGGGTTTTAAATTAAAAGGTGCTAAATAATGAATCCGAATACTGATGCTTTGCCTTATATACGAGCTAATCTAAATAAATATGGAATCGAATGGATAAATAAAGGCCGAGTAAGTGAGGACTTTAAATTTTTGATATTTGGAAGGCCTAATTATGGAAAACAAATAGGTATTTATAATCGGTCATCTACCATCATAAGATTGGAAAAATACGATCAAAAAATTGAAGGAGTGGTGATTCAAGAAAAATGCGCTATATCACATGCAGCAGAAGCAGAGTTCTCTAACTTTAAAAAAGAGAGGGGTGTTTGTGTTAAAGTTGAAAATACAATCGCTCTTCAAAAGTTATTGGATTGGTACTTTGGTTTGTAAATACCCCCGTTCCTTTAGTGACAATTAATGTTCAGTTTATCAAAATTGTCAAAATGGTCTCAACTAATTCCCACAGCAAGCATAAAAATAAAATGAATAAAAATTTCTTTCTTGTATTTACAATCAGCACTCTTTTAAGTTTTAACGCGCAAGCTGACACTTTATATGGCCTGATAGGTGGTAGCGCCTACGGTTATAACTCAATCACCGGAGCACAGGTAGGCTCTGTAATAGGCGATAATCAATTCTCTGTTAGCGGTAATATCGCATTCGATAATAAAGGCAATCTTTGGGGGTTAACTTCCGGGGGGAGCGCAATAGGATTTAACCCAATTACTGGCATCCAAGTAAGTTCTGCTTTAGGTATATATGGTCAGTTTGCTCCTTATGGCAGTATTACATTCGATAATAAAGGCAATCTTTGGGGGCTAGATAGTGGTGGTAGTGCTGTTGGTGTTAATCCATTCACAGGGGCCCAAGTAAAGTCTGCTTTAGGCGTATCTGGCTTATTTCAATCTGTCGGTAGTATCACATTCGATAGTAAAGGCAATCTTTGGGGGCTTACTCCGGGTAATGCCGTTGGTTATAATTTAATGACTGGCGCACAAGAGGGTTCAATACTGGGAAATGGTCAATTTATTTCTGGTGGCAGCATCGCATTCGATAATAAAGGCGATCTTTGGGGGCTTACTCCCTTTGGGGCTATTGGATATAACTCAATCACTGGCGAACAGGTAGGTTCGGCATTGGGAAGCGGTCAATTTATTTCTGGTGGCAGCATCGCATTCGATAATAAAGGTGACCTTTGGGGACTTACTCCCTTTGGAGTTATTGGATATAACTCAATCACTGGCGAACAGGTAGGTTCGGCATTGGGAAGTGGTCAATTTAGATCGAACAGTAGTCTTGCTTTTGCACCAAACCTAACAGCAGTGCCTTTGCCAGCCGCACTATGGTTATTCGTATCTGGCATAGCATTAATAATTGGCAAAAATAACAAATACAAACCAAAGTTATGAGTATGGATAACGGTACAAGAAAAATACTAGAGCTTCCTGCGCATGGTCGCTAAAGTGTAGAGACTGCTTCCAATTTTCTGAAACTGTTATCAGGCCCGTAGGTTGGGTTAGGCGATAGCCGTAACTCAACACATCGAATCTGTAAAGGTTGGGTTACGCTATCGCTAACCCAACCTACTTTACTAACAAACACAAGCTGGTTGTTGCGTGGATCGAAATACATCAGGAAGATTTGCTTGCTGACTGGGATTTGGTTGCTCATGGTAATAAACCATTTCCAATTAAAGGGCTTGATCAATGAGAATCGCTGAACTTAAGATAAAACCAAACTGGATTTTGACTGTTGTTGCTGAGGATGGGCGTGTTGGAGATTTTGATGTTGGCCCTTATCTCCAAGACGAAGCGTTTGAAGCACTTCAAAACAAAAGTGAATTCGCCAAAGTGATCAATGGTGGTTACTTTATTGAATGGGACTGTGGAGCTGATTTGTCCGCAGATACTATTGAGGCACGATGGCGTACTGTTGGCAATGCCGATTTGAAAATGATGCAAAGCTAAAAAGAGAAAAGCCATGGGCTTAAACCCTGCCTATCAGCCAATAAGCGAAGAAGATTACCTGCAAGGCGAATTGCTTGCAGAAACCAAGCATGAATATATTGGTGGTCAAGTCCATGCAATGGCTGGAGCCAGCGAAAATCATAATTTGCTGTCAGTTAATATAGCGACTGAATTAAAGACTCGACTGAAAGGCACGCCTTGTAGAATTTTTATAGCGGATATGAAAGTTAAAGTGGGGGCTAATTATTTTTATCCGGACGTGATGGTGGTTTGCCAGGAAGATAACGACAACGAGTATTACAAAACAGCGCCTGTTATTATTATTGAAGTTTTATCCAAATCGACCCGGCGCTTTGATCAGACTGACAAACGTTTGCGTTGTCAAAGAATCCCCACACTCAAAGAATATGTTTTAATCGAGCAGGATAAGGGAGAAATTCAGGTTTTTAGTAAAAAAGACCAGTGGCAATCCTTTTATTATTATCTCGGTGATGACATTACTTTCTCTTCATTAGGGGTGACGGTGCGGGTTGAAGATATTTACTATCAAGTCAACAATGAAGATGTGCTGGATTTTTTACGGGAAAAAAGTGTTTAGGCACAAATCCAAATACACTCAATCAGAGGTTGCATCATGAATCATCTTAATGAAATAACAGCACATAGCCAAAGGTTGCCAGAAAGTTTACAAAAAGAAGTATTGGATTTTGTTTGTTTCCTGGAAGCACGTTATTCATTCAAACCAAAAACGCAGAACAGGAATGAATTAACCGATAAAGAGATTGATCAGGCTTGCGGTATTTTACAAGCACCACACGGTATCACTTTGGAACAAATGGATGCGGCCATAAAAAATCGCGGCGGGAGTTTATGATTGCCGTTGATACCAATGTGCTGGTGCGTTTGTTAATCAATGACCCAGACTCACAGGCACAAGTTGGTTTGGCTAAGGCTCTGTTAAAACGTGCTAAACAGGTTTATGTGCCGCAAATTGTACAAATTGAAATGGTTTGGGTATTGGAAACGGCTTATGGCTTCGATAAGCCAGCTGTCATAACCGTACTAAAGCATCTTCAGAAAACGTTGCTTTTTGTATTGCAAGATGAAGCTCAGTTTGAAATTGCACTGGCGACTTTTGAAAACCACACAGCGGATTTTTCTGATTATCTTATTTTGTCAGGCTGTTTGGAAAATGATCATGAGCTATTTACTTTCGATAAAAAATTTGC
>JBAXXH010000255.1:0-4378 GCA_037127995.1 Methylococcaceae bacterium
CAACCAGTAAATTATCAAAACCAATGACCCGTACATTGGTAAATTCCGGCGTCACTAAGCGGATCAGTTCGACCCGTTCATCAAGAGAAAATAACGGCGCTTTCCCCCGATTAACGGCCACGGCAACAATAACCTGATGATATAGTTTTGATGCCCTGGCAATGATATCCAAGTGTCCATTGGTAATGGGATCAAAGGTACCCGGATAAATGGCGATAATTTGCATAGTGTATAGTTTTCAAAAAAAATAGGTGATTTTATACCAAGGGCTTGGTTTAACATACTCATTTAATATGAATTTTATCATAAAGCAGTCCTGTTCATGATAATGACACAGAATGCCTTGGTTTTCTTACATCAAGTCATTCTATTTACTTATCGGTGGGGAGGCAGAGTTTCCGGTCAATTTATTTAAACAGGTTATTAACGTGCAGACCCAATGACTTTTATTAACCGTATTATCAGCTATTTAACCAACAATGGTACGATTGATAAGACGCTGTTATTTGAAGTTTCTTTCACTGATAGCCATGATCAAGGCTTGTTTGGCGTGTTTCATAATGCCGGGGCGGGTAAGGTGATTACGCTGATCGACGGGATTAATCAGTATGCATGGGTTAGAACGGGGGCTTAACCGGATTGTTGTGTTGAGGGTTCTTTTGATTTCGGTCGGCGTTAAAGACTGGTATTATGAGGCCGGACAGAGTAGGGCTTGCGTGTTAAAATGACAAAACGACTGTACTTATCAGTAGAAAAACTTTAGAAAAACTTTGTAGATAAATTGGATTAAGAGTATTTAGGAATAATGAGTAACGAATATAATGCGGCCGCCATCGAGGTTTTAAGCGGATTGGAGCCGGTTCGAAAACGTCCCGGTATGTACACGGACACCACTCGCCCCAATCATCTGGTACAAGAAGTGGTTGATAACAGTGTCGATGAAGCGATGGCAGGTTATGCCAAAGCTATCGATGTCGTTTTGTATATAGACGGTTCTGTTCTGGTCAGTGATGATGGTCGCGGCATGCCGGTTGATATACATCCGGAGCAAGGCATTCCGGGTGTTGAGGTTATTCTTACCCAGTTACATGCCGGTGGAAAGTTTTCCAATAAAAACTACCAGTTTTCCGGTGGCTTGCATGGTGTGGGCGTGTCGGTTGTTAATGCTTTGTCAGCGAAACTGGAAATTGAAGTCAAGCGTAATGGCAAAGTTTATGGCATGACCTATGCCGATGGCGAAAAACAAACGGAATTAACCGAAACCGGAACCGTCGGTCGCAATAACACAGGGACGACGGTCAAGTTTTGGCCGAATGAAAAGTATTTTGATTCCAATAAGATATCCGTTACCAAACTAAAGCATGTCTTACGCGCCAAAGCGGTTTTATGTCCGGGCTTAAAAATTACTTTAAAAGTTGAGCAAAGCGACGAATATACCGTCTGGTGTTACCAGAATGGCCTTAAAGAATATTTGCTGGATCGGATTGGTGATATTGAATTTTGCCCGGAACAGCCGTTTATGGGCAGCATGGCGGCAAACCATGAGGCTGTGGAATGGGGTATTGTTTGGGCGCTGGAAAATCCGGCTGAAATACTTAACGAAAGCTATGTTAACCTGGTGCCGACTGCGCAAGGCGGAACCCATGTTAACGGCTTGCGTGCCGGGTTAACCGAAGCCATGCGTGAATTTTGTAATATCCGCAATATTTTGCCGCGTGGCGTTAAGGTAGCGCCGGAAGATGTGTGGGAAAACTGCCATTTTGTGCTATCCGTTAAATTGGAAGACCCGCAGTTTTCCGGTCAAACCAAAGAGCGCTTAAGTTCACGTGAATGTGTGGCGTTTGTTTCGGGTGTTGCAAAAGACAGCTTTAGTCTGTGGTTAAATCAGAATCCGGCGGAAGGCGAAAAAATAGCGGAAATCATTATTTCCAGCGCCCAAAAAAGGCTCCGTTCCAATAAAAAAATCATCCGTAAAAGAATTACCTCAGGCCCTGCCTTGCCGGGTAAGTTGGCGGATTGTTCGGCACAGGACATCGCCAGAACGGAACTGTTTCTGGTAGAAGGTGATTCGGCCGGTGGTTCTGCCAAACAAGCAAGAGAACGGGATTTTCAGGCCATCATGCCGTTGCGCGGCAAGATTTTAAATACCTGGGAAGTGGAGTCCAGTCAGGTCATGGCGTCTCAGGAAGTGCATGATATTGCCGTCGCTTTGGGTATAGAACCTGGTTCCAGTGATTTACAAAACTTGCGTTACGGTAAAGTCTGTATTTTGGCGGATGCCGATTCCGATGGTAACCACATTGCGACTTTAATTTGTGCGTTATTTTATCAGCACTTTAATGCATTAGTCAGGGAAGGGCACGTGTTTATCGCCATGCCGCCCTTGTATCGAATTGATGTGGGCAAGCGTGTGTTTTATGCCCTGGATGAAGCCGAACGTCAAGGCGTTTTGGACAGAATTAAAGCCGAAAAGCTAAAAGGGCAGATTAATGTGCAACGCTTTAAAGGCTTGGGAGAAATGAATCCCGGTCAGCTTCGGGAAACTACCATGAACCCCGATACGCGAAGGTTGGTGCAATTAACCATCACTGAAAACGACGATACCAGCGGGCAACTGGATTTATTACTGGCCAAAAAACGCTCACAAGACCGGAAAGTGTGGCTGGAAACCAAAGGAAATTTGGCGGATATAGCGTGAATTTTACCTTTAATTTTTTAGAGTACTCTGCCCCCATCCTGCGATACTGTAAAAATCTTGGTGCCAATGCCTAACCTTAATTCGTAAGTTGAGTTTTTCGTCAGGTATTCAAACTTATGGAAACCCGCAGACGGTTTTATTTATGTCTGTGTTAAAATAATTTTCTATTAAATTTGATGGGGTGTGTTATGGCGACTATAACATTTGATGCTTTGAAATTTGTTGAAAAGCTCAAAGCCGCTGGCGTGCCTGAATCACAGGCTAAAGCAGAATCCGAGGCGTTGCAAGAAGCTCTAGGAACAGCAGAAGTGGCAACAAAGCGTGATATCGAACGTGTTGAAGGTCAGTTGCGTGAAATGAAGGCTGAAATCAATGGCAAGTTGACACTTGTTCAATGGATGCTGGCGTTGGTTTTGGCTGCTGAAGTTGTTCCCTTGTTAGGCAAGCTTTTTTAACCGCTTTGGGTTGCTTGTTGTTTGGCAACACAATATCACTATACTACCCTGACTTTGTGGCTGGAAGGCAAAAGCTAGTAAAATCGCCCCGTTACCAGGAACGGTAATGGGGTTTTTTTATGCCAGAAGACAACAGCGATAAACAAATTCAATCATGCTGCAATATAAAATGCCATCCAGATGAAAGAGCAAGAAGGGGTCATAAAGTACCAATTAGCTCATACGCAAAAGCCCTTGAATGAAGCTTTTTCATTCAGGGAAATCAATGCGTGGCGCACGCTTGTTTTTCGACTTGGTCTTATTGGGCAAGATACTGAAAGATACAACAATCTCGGTTTTGGTAATATCAGCCATCGGCTCAATGCTCAAAGCAGTCAATTTATTATCAGTGGCACACAAACAGGGCATCTTGAGCAATTAACTCCGGAACATTATTGCCTGGTTGTTGCCGCTGACCCCCAAAAAAATCAACTTCAATCGTGCGGCTTACGCCAACCTTCATCTGAATCGTTGACGCATGCAAGCCTTTATGCTCAAAATAGCAACATACAGGCGGTGATTCATGGACACAGTCCAGAAATCTGGCGTAATACGGCAACGCTTAATTTACACCATGTTTCCGCAGAGATTCCTTATGGAACCGTTGCCATGGCACAGGCAGTTGAGCAGTTATTTCAATCAGGGAGCTTACAACAGACCGGGCTGTTTACAATGCTGGGTCATGAAGACGGTGTGGTTTCTTTTGGCGGCACTATGCAGGCCGCCGCCTGGGAATTGATGACGTATTTAGCACTGGCTATAGGCATTGAGCAGCAATAATGTGTTGATGTAAATTCAAGATAGTCGGCTATTGTAAAGAATTTATAAAATATTTCACCACGAAGACATGAAGGGCACGAAGAGAAACAATTCTGGTGTCTGTCGGGGGGGTGGTTGCATCCCCGACCGAAACGTTTGAAGATTTCAATAGTTTTGAAAATGTAAGTCACGGGATTGCAAGTTGCGTCATGCTTCAGTTATTTATAATCAGTGGCAACTTTGCAGGGGATATTTTTTTGCGAGTGACCCAAGTCCGATTTATTTTTACATATATTACAGTTAGTTTACGGTTTGTAAAGTACCGGTTAGTATATTTATTGACTACTAAATACAGCATTGAGAAAACATTGGTTTTGTGGTGTAATGCCAACGTTTTACGTCTTTATGCGCCACTTGTATCGGTATT
>JBAXXH010000256.1:0-4368 GCA_037127995.1 Methylococcaceae bacterium
AACAAGGGAAAAACCAATCAGCTTTTTTTCGTGGCTTTCGTGCTTTTCGTCGACAACCAGTGGCTTTACCTGATGGCGAAAGAAACCCTTACCGTGCCAATTCGCTGACCAACCGGTTTAAAATCTGGTCTTTTTTAAGATTATCCAGCGAAAACTGGTAAGCTACTTTGTTATAAACCCCAAGGGCTTTTACCGGTAAGGTTAACAGCATCTCTTTTAAGGTCGCCGCCAAAACTTCGGCATTTTCCGGCTCAATGCATCTGGCAATACCCGGATATTCCTCGCATAGCAGGCTTAACTCGGTATGTGCTTCGGCAGTAATGATAGAATCACCACCCACAGCAAGAATAGTAGTCAGCTTGGAAGGCAAAACAGCATCAGCTGCGCCCTTTTTTTGCACGACTAAATGAATGTTGGCCAAAGCCATCAGTGCCGGTAAATCTTCATAAGATTGCAGTGGATAGAATCTCAAATTAGCCAGTTGCAGCTGTTCTGCCTGCTGCATAAGCTCTTCCAGTGCAGCGCCGGTACCGATCATCAAAAACAGTAAGTCCGGTTCTTGATTAAGCAGATTGGCAGCTTGCAAGACAATTTCAAGACCTTGTTTTTTACCCATATTGCCGGAATAAAGCACCACGCGGGTAGCTTTAGCAATGCCCCAGCGCTGGCGAAAAAGCCCCGCATTAGCATCGGGGGTAAGGAAATCGGTATCTACCCAGTTAGGGAAATAAAACACTTTCTCAGGTTGACTGGTTTTATCTTTGGCTTTTTGCAGCATGCTGTAAGAAATGGTCGAAATCTTGTCAAAACGGGGCATAAACCAGCGCTCAACCTGACCAGCCATTTTCGTCATCATACCCGCTTTACCTAAGTCCAGGCCCAGCATGGCATCCAGCTCAAAATCCTGAATATGCAACAGGCTTTTAGTCCCACGCAGAATACAAAACAATAAAGTTGCCGGTATACAAAAAGAAGTTGGCTGGATGCTCATGACAATATCGGGTTTCCAGGACCATTGCCTGAATAAAACCGGCAAGCTTGAAAGTCCAAAACTAAACAAATGCACCAAGCGAGTTAAGGTTTTAGGTCTTTGAGGCACAAACAACGGACACCGAAATACAGTGACATTATTACGTTGTTCGGTATGGTAGTGCCAACGGCTATAGGACTTATCAACCTGCCATTGCGGATAATAGGGCGGGGCACAGATAACGCGCACATCATGGCCATTTGCCGCCAGCCATTCGCACATCTCCCCGGAATATTTCCCGATGCCGGTTAGTTCGGGTGCATAGTTAAGTCCGTAAAGTAGAATTTTCATAATGTCGATTTTAACTTGGCAATGCATGGTTTAATGGGTTTAGTTGGATAGCCGGCACAAATCATTGCGGCAGGCATATCAACCAATACGCTACTTCTGGTAACAATAAATTTTTCTAAATTTTGTATCACAATATGTTTTCGTTATTAGTTAAATAAACTTAAAAAGTGTAATTGAGCATTCTAAATCCCGTTCGTCCCGAGTCTCGCCAGGCTCCAGCTACCATAAAATTGCGAAGTATAGGATTCACCTCGCCAACTTCTCGGACAAATCTTGCTAAAGAGGAAATTTACGGTCAGCGGAAGATCCGTCCAGTGCTTTTTCAAACCAGATGGTTCTTGGCAAAGCAAGGTAATGTAATGCGGTTTCATCTTCACAGGTAAACAGCACCTTTTTGGCATCACGCAGATACCGGGTATTCACCCCATGGCCAGTACAGCCATTTTTTTAAATGTTTCAGTGGGTATTGGTGTTTAAACCACGGCTCCATCATGCCGTGGGTAAACAGGTAATAAGGTAGATTTTTACTTTTAAGGACACTACGCGCTGCAAAGCTGTGGTACTGCCAGATACCATTGATAATAAAGATATCGTAATGCTGGGCATGAGCGTCCAGCCAGGGTTTAAACTTATTACTGTAGTCATACAGTCCCAACCCCGGCCCCACAGCATGTACTTTTAAAGCGCAGTTCTTAACGCATTCACCATCTGGTGCATCCAGGCTGAGAACCTCAATGCTATGGCTGTTTGCTTTATAAATGCGAGCAAGTTGTAAAACACTCTCAATCGGGCCGCCTTCGGGGTCGAGTGATTGGATAATGTGCAGAATTTTCATTTTTAAACCATCCGGTTTTTGTGCATAAAATAATTGTGCCGGTCTGGATTTGTAACCTCGACAGGAACGCTTGAGCGTTGCAACAATTTATAAAACATAACTAACTCACCCTGTTAATCTAAGGTACGCAGCGGTTTTACGGATATAAAATGACTAAAAATAACAGTATTTTTAGTCATTTTATAGGCTCTTAAATAAAATAATAGTCTGCAATTATTGTAATTTACATCCTGAATATTCACAAGTAGAATTATAATATAACACAATAACGACAATTTGTGAGTAGTGTCGTGATATATTTGTGTTAATACTTATAAATATTATATTTAAAATCACCCTGTTATATCATGCTTCGGCTTGGGAAAGCCTTAAAATATGATTTTGTAAGACCTGATGTTGGTATTATGATATTAATATGACTGGTATTTTTATCGGCAATGTCAGTGTGGGGTCGGCGGCGCGGTTTGATTTTGATAACTTGATTCAGAATTATAAAAATAGCTTCGTCGTAAAAAGATAAGCAGCGGTCAAATCAATGGCAGGCTAAGGCTGAGCAAACGTGGCTCAGCGTAGCGCGAAAGTTTTTATATTTAGCGACGCTCCGTTTGCTGGTCAATGATCCCCTGGCGGGCAAATGGTATGAAGCCAAAAAAGATGACCGCGCCAAGTTAAAGACAGTGATTGCGTTAATGCGCAAGTTGCCATTGGCTTTATGGCACATAAAGCGGGGTGAGAAATTTGACGCTGAAAAACTACTTAAGGTGGCAGTTTAAGCTCAAGATTTAAAGAAAAAGAATAACAAAACGAGGTGTGCCATGACTTAAAGTCAAACCAAAACGTAAATAGTTAAAAGAATTCCGATGATGTGACCTTCGGCCCGACCTGAGGCTCACCAGAAGCCCACCCGTAGTTAATAAGGCACATCAGTGGATACCCAATGGATATAATATTCGATGAAGCTGAGCCGATGCCACCTTTGCAAAGCAAAGGCTAAGATGAAGTTTGATTTTCTGGGATTTGAGTTTCGCTGGGGCGTGAATCGATGGGGTAAACCGATCTTAAAACGCCGTACTTCGCGGGATAAACTTAGGGCATCCATAGTTAAGGTAACTCGCAATAAATAACCCCCACCCTATCGTTCCCACGCTCCGGCGTGGGAATGCCGCCAGTGACGCTCCCGCGTCACGCAACGCTGGAGCGTTGCCGGATGAATTCCCACGCCGGAGCGTGGGAACCAGGCTGATTCTGGGGGTTATTTTCTGTGTACTGCCCGATGCCGGTCGGGTTTTACAACCCCGCCCGAAACGTTTGAAGACTTCAATGGCATTCTAAACGTAAGGCGGTGGTTTATTTTTGCATTTTGCCTAAGTTTTAGTGGGTCGTGTCATCATTGAAAACAGCATCCAAGGTTGGTGCCGAGATGGCGCTAATCAGCCACTCTTTCAGTTGATCTTCGCTGGCGTGTTTTAATCTGTTGACAACTGCATCAGATAAATCACCAAAACGATGCCTTAGTATTAAGCCAAGCATTTCGGCCTCTCCTTTCAGCAATCCTTCTTGCAGCCCTTCTTGCCGGACTTTGGCAATTTCAAATCGTTGTACACTCGTTACATATTGCATTTTTTCATTCTCCTCAAGGGTTTCAATATCCTGCCATAATTGCTGCTCAAGTTCTTCTGGTAAGCGCATCATCCAGTCAATTACGCCAAACAGGTCGATAACCCGTTGTTTATCCCATTTGCGTTGATAGAGCAATCTTACCAATAACGGCTTGGCTTTATAGCGCTCCTGATCATTCTTTCGAGTCCGCTGTGTCAAGATATGCGTGGCTGTCACCACAGCAAACGAGTTATTCGCTGCCAGCAGCTCATTCACCTGTTCGTGATAATCGGTCAGCTTGGCAATGGGAAAACGGATAGAGGTCTCACTGCCCAACACACCGTAACTGAAACAATCCGGCCGCCAATTGGCGTGCTCATCGGCCAGCACTGCCATGCTGGCAATAGGTTGTCGATAACGATCGTACAGGCGATAATTATAGACAAACATCCGTTCAGCAAATTCAGCTTGCCTGCTTCCTTGCACTTCAATATGAATATAGGTGATTTCCGGAGAATATTTTACCCATTAAAAGCAGGATTTTCCCAATCAAGCAAACGATTGGATTCGTCTAATGGGTAAGTTCTTTCGCAGAAATCACCTTTATACCTAT
>JBAXXH010000257.1:0-4346 GCA_037127995.1 Methylococcaceae bacterium
TGTTTTACGGCATCATTGTCCGGATGCTTTTTATCCCGATCGATCCGTTGCGTTAAGGGGCTGTTGATGATTATGGTTAATTCCGTTAAGGCGACTCCCGACTATAGGTTAATTATTACTTTCAATAGCGGCGAGAAAAGATGCTTCGACATGCGCCCCTATTTACATTATCCGGTGTTTCTTCGCTTGGAGAATCCGGGGTATTTTTCGCTGGCTTCCGTAAATTATGGCACCGTTACCTGGCCTGGTGATATCGACATCGCGCCGGAAACACTTTACGACCATTCGGTTCCGCTGACAGACTAAAATTACCTTGATGCACAATCATCAAACTTTGGGTATAAGCGGTCAAACTATTTTTTATCATTACCCTTCTTTTACTTTTTGTAGCGACTCATCCTTTTTTAACCGTGTGGGATGTATAAAAATCTATAGCTAACTTATTACAGGATTACTTTTGCCATGGCACGCACCCTACTGGTTGTTGACAATCTTTCTGACT
Source organism: Methylococcaceae bacterium (assembly GCA_037127995.1). Lineage (GTDB taxonomy): Bacteria > Pseudomonadota > Gammaproteobacteria > Methylococcales > Methylomonadaceae > Methylobacter_C. The sequence continues at coordinate 503 of JBAXXH010000257.1, forward strand.
GGAACCCTTATTATCCTAGCGATCAAGTAATTACCTTCGAAACTTATCTGGCAACCGGGCAAGGTGAATCGGAACAACGGGTACGCGTTATCAATCTTTGCAGCAGCTACAGTTACCTTTCCGATGGTTATTACTGCTCATTGTTGGCAGAAGCCCGAGGGCATCATGTTATTCCGTCTGTTAAGGTGCTTAATGACTTGGGTAAAAAAGCGCTTTACCAACTCCAGCTTGACGACCTGTCACAGACTTTAACGCGTGCATTTAAAAGTCGCGTTAACCAGGACAATGAAATAACCTTGTTAAGTTATTTTGGTACTACCGCTGATCCGGCTTTTCAGGAATTGGCAAGGCAACTGTTTGACCGTTTTTCGTGTCCGGTTCTGGAAGTATCGCTGGTATTTCGACAACAATGGGAAATAAACGGTTTAAAACCCGTCTCGCATCGGGTTCTTGATGATCCGCAGCAAACTGTTTTTGCCGAAGCACTGGATAAATTCAGCAAAAAAGTGTGGCGTAAAGGCCGTGCGCGTAAAGCCGCACGTTATGACCTTGCCATGTTGATTAATCCGGAAGAACAGTTGCCGCCAAGTAATCGGGGCGCTCTTAAAAAGTTTATAAAAATTGGCCGGGAACTGGGTATAGAAGTTGAACTTATATCCCGGCAGCATTATGGGCGCTTACCCGAATTTGATGCGTTGTTTATCCGCGAAACCACCGGCATTGACCATCATACTTACCGCTTTGCAAAAAAAGCCGAAGCGCAAGGTTTGGTTGTCATTGATGACCCCACGTCCATGCTGCGCTGTGCCAACAAAGTATATCTCGCTGATTTATTCAGGACGCATCACGTACCCAGCCCAAAAACCTGGCTACTCCACAAGGGCAACGCCTTGCATCTGGATAGAGTGGAACGCGAAGCGGGTTTTCCGATGGTCATTAAAATTCCGGATGGCTCATTTTCCAGAGGCATTGTTAAAGTCAATAACCGGCAGGAACTTAATAGTAAAGTTGAGGAGTTATTTCAAAAATCCGCCCTGCTCTTGGCGCAGGAATTTCTTTATACGGAATTTGACTGGCGCATTGGCATTTTTAATAACCGGGCTTTATACGCCTGTCGTTATTATATGGTTAAAAACCATTGGCAAATATACCACCATCATGAAAGCCGAATTGATAGCGGCCATTTTGAAACCTTGCCTACTTTTGAAGTACCCAAAGCCGTGTTGGAAGCCGCTTTAAAAGCGACACAACCCATAGGCAACGGTTTATACGGCGTTGATGTTAAAGAAAAAAACGGCAAAGGCTATGTGATAGAAGTCAATGACAACCCGAATATCGATAGCGGCGTCGAAGACAAATATCTGGGTGATGAATTGTATCGGCTTATCATGGGTGAGTTTTTAAGGCGTATGGAAAATCGCAGTAAGGGGATTTGACAAAATCATAGTCCACGAAAAGCACGAAAGACACGAAAACTACAAAGAAGTAGCCTCGATGCAGCAAAGCGGAATCGAGGAATTATTTTCGACTATCCTCGATCAAAATAACAGGGTCAGAGTAAACCTAAATTTAACTTTCCTCTGAACCCAGTTATTATAAGGTTAATATAAGGTTGACGTATGGCATTTAGCTGTATACAGTTGTAGTGTATTAATCAACCCTTCACCAAAGGAGCGCATCATGGCTATGAAAAAAATCACCGTAAATCTCCCGGAAGATCAAGTAGAGTTTCTTCAGAAAATTGCAGCAGCAGAGCATGTAACATTTACTGACGTTCTTCGTAGGTCAATTAATTCCGAAAAGTTCTTCGTTGATCAAGAAACAAACAATCGTAAAGTACTCGTAGAAGACACAGATCATCGTATTCGTGAGGTTATGCGTAAATAACGCAATAGTTACCGGAGGCAAAATGAGCGAAGAAAAAGCTGAGGAAATTCAAGCCGCAGAAAAAACTTTCGCTGGTGAAAAGCCTCCCGGGAGCGACGAAGATACAGCGAGCAATAGCCTGGATTTCACAGGAGACAGAACAACTACCGATCAGGTTACAGCCCCACAGGTTGGAGACAAATACGATCCCAGGCCACATGAAGATGGTGCTCGACGAACGATTGCCTATCTGCTGATCGGGTTACTTTGGCTTATCGTGAGTGGAATATTAATCCTGCTAGGCTTTGGCACTATCAGTGTTGATAACATCAAGGAGTTTGGAGTTATCCTAAGTCCAATAATTGCCTTGGTTTCAGCAGCTACCGGCTTTTATTACGGAACTAAATCTAATTCTACGAATGGGAAGTAACCTCAAGATCCGACATTACGACAAAATAAAAGGGTCAGAGTAAACTTAGATTTAACTTTACTCTGACCCCAGTTATTACCATGCAAGGTAATTGCAATTTCTTAACCTTGTTGTACTTGCTTAAGATAGTCAGGCAAGTGCTGACGTAATTCGGTGACATTGACTGAGTTCATAAACACTCATGGATAACCAGTAACATAACGGCCAATAGATGTAGGCCGGAGTATGGCTTTTCAAGCGTAAGCGAGAACAAGCGTTTCCGGCATGTTGTACGAGCTACTTGCTGATTTTAACGGTGACGGGATGATTAAGCCCAATTTCACAACACGAACCTTTCGATATTAAGGGCACCGTGAAACACTCCCAAAATATCAATTTTCTCTTGGCTTTTGATTAAATAGGCGATTCGATAATGTCCGTACAACAAAATGCGAATATCGCCGTCGAATTCTTTTCGATACAGATAACCTATCTCCGGAAAATCTCGTAAAAGCTGAGCTTTTTGATAAATCCCGAAAATAACATTAGCTGCCGCAGCAGGCTTGTCTTGGCGATATAATCGTAAATATCCAGCATCCCATCGCTCTACTTCCGCAGTCCAGTTTATTTCTGCCATGCGCGGATTCGATGTTCCATTTCTTCATTAGAGATTATTCGATCTTGTCGTGAATCCTCTAAACCTCGTTCTACCATGCGCGAAAATGCAAGCTCCCGCAATATTTCATCAAAGCTGCTATCGTCAGGCTGTGCTTGAACTATTTCAGAAACTCTTTCTTTAACGGTCGACATAACTAAATACACTCATCTATTGATTGCCAGTACACTTGGCTAATTTCATTGCAAACTTAAATAACGCTTTTTAGGTAACGAGTCCATCGCCAAATAGTTCCCGGTTGGAAAAGTATACGCCAAAGCATAAAAACAACGCTTGAAAAGTTCTGGACAAGTGGCAGCAGGTAGCCTCGATGCAGCAAAGCGGAATCGAGGCTGAAGCTCGGGTTATCCCCGATTACACTGCGTTACATCGAGGCTACTTGCTTACCTCAGTTAGATTACTGCGCAAAAAGGCGCTTAACCCAATCGACGTGACTTTTGTCTAACGTTGTAAAACAATCCCGTCAAGCCGGTCATAAAGAACCATGCTGCTGCGGGGAGAGGAACTGCTGAAGGAGCAACCCTTGTTCCATTAGCCGAATACTTACCTGGTTCGCTAAAAGTCGATTGGTCGCCAGTGACTGTTACATATACGGAAACTGGATTACCGCTTACGCCAAGTTCAGTAGAAAATAGCGTTGTGCCAGTGAACATACCAGTGGTACTATCAAATGTAGCGGTGCCTCTTTGTATGGATTGTCCAGGGGAATGTGTTCCAGGGTCAATCCAGTAACCAGCACCAAAAAACCTGCCATCAGCAAAACTTGTTATGACCTCCGCACCCATATCGTTTGGAACATACCAACTTCCAAAAAACGAATTGGTAACGCTGGGGACGTTGGCAAGCGTTACAACAGTATTATGAACTGATACTGACAAGGTATTTCCGGTCAC
>JBAXXH010000258.1:0-4305 GCA_037127995.1 Methylococcaceae bacterium
AAAAAAACTTACTCATACGCTTTATATTCATTGGTCATTCTCCAAAATGGGTTGTTGCGTTAGTTATCTTTGAGCGAATCTTGAAGCTCCCCAATAATCATTACAAACCATGTTTTATAAGACTACTTGCTTGTAGACTCCGCTGAGTATCTTAATTATCGAAGGGGTTCTCTGGACTCTCTAAAAAGATACCATAAAAAACCTTTATGACTCAAGTAAATTTGTTTTCAAACTAAGGGCTTTCAGCCCCAGGATGCAGGCCATCAGACGGAGAGAAAGCAATGCTGTGTTGTTTTTAAATTACGAAGTGGTTAGGAGGCTGTCCGCAGGGATGGTGCACTAAAATAAGTACAACCTTAGAGGAATATGAATGTCGTGCGAACTTTGAGACTGCGGGTGTAAAGCTGTCGGAGGTGTTGGGTTTGTGCATTGGTTGTAAGTTAACCAAGCCGTTTGGGTGAGAGGTCTGCTTTGACGGTGATTTCCGGGGGTTGTTTATAGCAACCTAAACCATACCAAGGCAGCTATCAGCGGGATGTGTTCATCCTGAGCGTGACGCGGTAAGTATAGGCATCGCCACGAAACGTGCCTTCCACATATTCGATGAGCAGATCGCTGGTAGAATATGTTTTGCGCTTGAGCAGCAAACAGGGGCCAGGTTCATCGAAACCAAACACGTCGGTTTCTTCGTCATTGCTTATTACCGCCTCGATGGTCTGTTCTCCATAAGCCAGTGCCAGGCCGCATTGTTGCTCAAGAAACTGGTAGGCAGAACCGGAAACATCCCAATCCGCCAATGCCGGGGCAGCAGCAAGATCATACCAGGCGACTTCGCGGGTGAGGGGCATGTCATCGCCCAGACGCAGACGAACCAGACGCAGAAAACGAGTGGATGCGGGCCGGTTGAACAAGGAAGCAATGGTGCGGTTATGCACGATATTGCGTTCCAAAATCCGGGTGGAAGGCATCATGCCGAGTTCATGCATTTCTTCGGTAAAGCCTTTGAGCTTGCCCAGTTCAGGGTTAATCCTTGACGGAGCTTTGACCATTACACCCGCGCGTCCCTTGGTGTTGATATAGTCTTGGGCACGCAGTTCCTTGTAACAATGCCGTACTGTGGTACGACTTATGTCCAGTGCCTGCGCCAATGCGCGTTCGGAAGGCAAGCTATAGCCATCGGCAATTTCACCGGAACTAATCATATCGGTGATACGCCGTAATAGCTGTTTGTATACCGGTTCGGAGACACCGGCATCCGGCCTCACACGCTCAATGAAAACCGAGCTATCATTGGCTGCGGCAGTTTTTGCGTCTTTTAATGCAGCCGTCGAATGTGCTAACTTCATCTTGTGTTTAAATTCATATTGAGAGGATACCATTAAGATACCATGGTGATCAAAGTATTTTCCAGTCGTGTTGCCAACATTTTTTACTGCCACAATCAGACCTGATAAGGAAATCGGATAGCTCCGGTTTTAGCTTTCGCGAAAAATATTGGCGTACCTGCTTTATAAAGCCGAGCTTTGGCTATAATATCCGATATCTTTTGCACAGCAAACCATTGCATAAATTCAGCGGGAAAACACTCATGACCTCCGTGGATATTCTTGGGCTTATCGCCACCTGCTTTACCACATCGTCCTTCATGCCCCAAGTCTGGCGTACCTGGCGTACCCGCGATGTGAGCGGCATCTCGCTCGCCACTTACGTAGTTCTCACCATCGGATTGACCATTTGGCTGATTTATGGATTATTCAAGGGTGATTTGCCCTTGGTAGTAGCCAATTCGGTCATGGTAACCCTCACCATCGCCATTTCCGCCATGAAAGTTGTTTTCAATCCTCGCGGCTAATCCGTTGGCTACAGATGAGAAAATCATGAGGATTGTCGTGTTGGGCAGTTTTGTTCAGGCGTGCTGCTGGAAAGTGGAGCGTCTTCCCAAAGCCGGGGAGACTTTTACCGCTTCAGCCTTGTCCATCGAAGCCGGGGGCAAGGGACTTAATGTTGCGATCGGCACACGGAGGCTGGGTGCCAATGTCGATGTGTTGTTGGGTATCGGCCAGGATGTGGCAGGAGACGGACTGTTGCGGCTGTTGGAAAACGAAGGGCTAAGCACCAGGCACGTTTGGCGACTGGCACCGCAATCCGGCTACGGCGCAGGACTTATTGCCGCCGATGGGCAAAATGCCATCGCCGTATATCCCGGCCCAAACTTGATGCTGGCTGCCGAGCATGTGCAATTTGCCGAAGCGGCCTTATGTGGGGCGGATTTGGTTTACGGTCAACTGGAGACCTCCATGTCCGCTGTCGCATCAGCATTTCGTATTGCACGCCTTCACGGGGTGCGCACGGTTCTCAACCCTTCACCTTGGCAAGTGTTGCCTAAAAGCTTGCTGAACGATACGGATGTACTCATTGTTAATGAAGTGGAAGCCCGGGCGTTACTTGCAATGGCTGCCCCACTGAGCGGATCATTACTAGATTGCATTGAACTGTTATGCCCTCTATTGGATTCTTTTTGGTTGATGTGGCAAGGTTCATTGCTGGTGGTCACCTTGGGAGCTATCGGTAGCTTGGCATTTGAGCGCCATGGCTTAATTCACCAGGCTCATGCGTTTGAAATTCAATCTGTGGATAGCATTGGCGCAGGGGATGCTTTCGCAAGCGGACTATGTATTGAACTATGTAACCGTACGCCGCTGGCGGAAGCTCTGCGCTATGCCAATGCCTGCGGGGCGTTCATGGCGTCTCGGTTAGGTGTGCTGGACTCTCTTCCATACCAGGCCGAACTTCAGGCTCAAGACTTTTTCAAGCAAGCCTCAATGTAACGCATTGCAGTCGGGGATAATCGGCGCTTCACAGCCTCGATGCTACTTGCTTTGTAGTTTTGGCTGCCCGCTTAGGCAGCTCGCAATAAATAAGCCCCCACTTTATTATCGCCACCCGCTTAACTTAATAGCAGTGACGTGCCAATTCGGAGTACAAACCTAGGTTTGTACTCCACCCTTTAGGCAATTCGTAATAAGTCTCCACATACTTCGTACACAGCGTTGCAGGAATCATTAAGTCAGTGGAGCTCCCAGAGTCAGGCAATGATTGGGGGGTATTTATTGCGAGTTACCTTAAGCCGGGACAAGAAATTTTAGTTAACGCCGTCATACCGGCTAGGATGCCGGTATCCAGTGCCATGAATGGTAACTTTCCGATAACGTTGCCGCATGATTTAGGGTCTATGCCAAATTACAGTTTCACATCCGTGTGACTGGATTCCGGCATCCCTGCCGGAATGACGGATTTTTGGCATTTGGCGAATCATTTTGCTGCTTAGTGTCTCGTCTTAAGTTGGTAGTCATTTAAAAGAGTTACTTTCCAAAATCGAATGCCTATAATGTACATAAATACTGTACAGAATAGGAGTGTGTATGAACTCAGTCAATGTCACCGAATTACGCCAGCACTTGCCTGACTATCTTAAGCAAGTACAACAAGGTGAAGAAATTGCAATTACCTTGCATGGCAAAACCATAGCCCGTATCGTGCCGGATCGCAAAGAAAGCCAACGTGAAGCAGCCTTAAAACGCCTGGAAGCCTTGCGCGGCACAGTCATTATCGGTGATATTCTCGCCCCCTTGGATGAAGAATGGACGGGCGATGCTGACAATCTGTGATACCAATATCCTGCTTTTTTGGGCAGATTGCAGGGATCGTTTAACCGCTCCAGCCCTCGAAGCACTGGAAAACGGCCGAGCACAAGGTGATCTTGCCTGTGCCGCCATTAGTTTTTGGGAAATTGCTTTGCTGTTTCGCAAAAATCGTCTGGTCTTACCGATGCAACATACCTCCACGTCTTACATGGAAGACATTGTTGACTCGCTTGATTTAACTATTCTCCAGCTCACACCTACCATTGCTGTCTTGGCTGAAAGCGGTATCGTTGCCCATGGTGATCCGGGCGACAGATTAATTGCGGCGACCGCTATAACACATCAAGCACCTCTTATTACTGCGGATGGAAAACTCCGCGCCACGCCAGGTTTACGGTGCATTTGGTAACTCACTTTGTTAAAGGCGAATGATGAATATTTCTCGCTAAAGAGTCTTTTTTGACTAAAATTGTCAAAATGAGTGCATTAATTAGCAAGTAGCCTCGATGTAACGCAGTGGAATCGGAACTCCACACATCCTCGATTCCGTTTTGCTGCATCCAGGCTATTTGCTGAAGTTGATATCAAGCACCCGATATGGAGCCTGCGAACGGTTTAGGGCATTGCCCATCAGCACATGCTGGTCAGTGAGTTTTTTTAC
>JBAXXH010000259.1:0-4304 GCA_037127995.1 Methylococcaceae bacterium
GACTGACTCCGTGATTATCTCGGTCATTTATATTCTGTATGGCAATAATCATTAACAATCGGGGGTAAAAACAAGCCACTTGGAGAGAGTGTTGATTTTTGGTTGGAACTGACTGGCAGCTCACGGCCATTAGGAGTCACTCATGACCGTCCGCTTTACGGCAAGCAATTTTTCGACATGGGGTTCATCTGTCGAGCAACTTCTGTCGGTCGTCAAATGTAAGTGGACGTCTCTTAACCTTGAAAAGCAGTCATTTAAAGACCTTCAGTGAGCGGCAGTCACGTACTTATAGAGAACATTAGCGTTAAAGCCAAAAGTTGATTTATCCGCTTCAATATTTGTCAGTGGAGTTATTATACCGAAGTGGAAGCGATGAAGTTGACTTCAGGAGCCAGCATAAATTGGATGAGATTGTGGAATAAAGCTACCTGGGCATCGTCATTACTAGATTAACTTCAGTTAAAATGGTCAGGCCACTTGCTGAAAAAACCACGCGATCCTCACCATCGCCAACGTATCGCGCTCACAATAGTCCAGTAGCGCTTGGCGCAGGGCTTGTCGCTGTTCTGTGGTCGTCAGTGGGTCGATTATCTCCTGAAAAGCACTTTGCGCCATCCGGCCATCGGCTACCATGAGCTCGTCGTAAGCCAGTTCCGGTGCGATGGTCGGCAATACCGCCTTGATTGACCAGGAACCGTGCTGGTCAGGATGGTAATAATGGGCACGGGCAATCGGGAGCAGATCGACGATGCGGGCCATGATGCCATGTACCAGTTCACCCAGTTCAGGAAACAACGCCGCCAATTCACGTAAACGACCGCGCTCGAATCCGGCGTTGTAAACAAAAATAGCCCCCACTTCGCCCAGAACCGGCAACAAACTGTCGAGAAAGGCACGGCGTGGATCATCGGGGCCCTCGGCCAGAAACGCCTGATGTTCCAATTGTCCATCCTCACCTTCACTATGACACGACCACTGAAACGGTACCTGCGTGGCATACGGACGGGTACCGGCCCATACCGGCACGGCAGGCGCGTAGGTTTCAAAGTCGATGTAAAAGAGTGGATAAGGTAAGTCAATTAATTGGATACGCGCAATCGGGTCAAGATAAGCCCTTCCGCTTTGCACACAGGCATGGACGCGCTGGTGCAGGGATTTTATCAAACGTTCCTCCGGCACCTGGCGCAAATCATCATAGCCTTCCTCCCGTAACTGTGCCGCCAGACCGTTGTGATGAGGCAAGTCCTCCGGTGGATAACTGACCTTAATGGTGTGTTCCGCTGCCGCTGGATTGCAATGCCCGAAAAAAGGACACTCAAACGGTGTTTCGCACTGTGAGCCTGGCGTTATCATCGGTTCATCACCGCTCAAGGTCGCCTTTGCGGCAGCTACCCAGTCTGGCACTTCGGCCAGCAAAGGAGTGAGTTTCTCTGCGATGGAGGTTTCCTTAAGCAGCCCTCGGTAATCGCCGTTTCCCGAATAAACGAAACGGGTGTCGATATGAGCGATGGCGGTATTAGTCAGATTTAAACCATTTTTCTGCACCACCCAGCTCTGGATAGCCGCATCGATCAAGTGATAGTCCTTGACCGACGCAGTCGATTTCACTTCAACCAAGCGATAGCCGCCCGCTCCTGGCAACAATAAATCGGCGCTGACTACTACGCTATCATATTCGAAGGTTGCTTCAAAGACAGGGCGCGTCGGTGATGTCTTCAGTATTTCTGAAGTATCGCGTAACGCTTGCTGTAAGTCATTACCCCCAATCAGAACGCCGTCAGGATACAATGACCGTGCAATTTCACCCACCTGATTGCCGGTATTGAAACGAGCCTGAGTCGAAGCATCGGTGACAGGCAGCAACTCCGGTTTATAAATTTGTAGCCACAAGCGCTTCGGACATTGCCGATGTGCCAGCAACCGCGATTTGGATAATCCTGGCATGAAAAACTCCTGGTGATGAAAAGGTCACATAATCGATACAGAACTGTCCTCGGTTGTCCTCATGGTTTAATCTTAAAGCTGCTAACGGGCAGCCTACAGATTGTTGGCAATCTAGTAAGGTTTTTCAAGCGATCGATCTATCCAACGACTTTTATCCTTGCAATTACGGAATAAAACGCCATAATTACACGGATGATAACACGTAGACTACAACCCACGCTTGAATACCTGCTGGATAATTACCCGGCTGTCGTCCTACTGGGGCCCAGGCAAGCCGGTAAAACCACGCTAGCGCAGGCTATTGCCGCCCGGCGCCCAGCCATCTATCTTGATTTGGAATCGACTGCCGACCAAGCCAAGCTGCACAATGCGGAACTGTATCTGGCAGAGCACCAGGACAAACTGGTGATCCTCGACGAAGTGCAACGAGCGCCAAGTTTGTTTCAAAATCTGCGCGGTTTGATTGATCAGGGACGGCGACAGGGCCTGCGCACCGGTCGTTTTTTGCTGTTGGGATCGGCCTCCATTGAACTCTTGCAACAGTCCAGTGAAACCCTGGCAGGCCGGATTTCCTATCTGGAGCTGACTCCTTTCGATGCCCTGGAACTGGCCGCCGGGCAAACCGAAACCCTGTGGCTACGCGGCGGCTTTCCCGACAGCGTATTGGCAAGCAATGACGCGATCAGTCTGAAATGGCGGCTGGATTTTATCCGCACCTACCTTGAGCGCGACATCCCGCAGCTAGGCCCGCGCATTCCTGCGGAAACCTTGCGCCGCTTCTGGAGTATGTTGGCGCACAATCAGGGCGAGTTGTTAAACGCCTCCAAACTCGCGGCATCCTTGGGCGTAGATGGTAAAACCGTGGCCCGTTATCTGGATTTGCTGGTCGATTTGTTATTAGTGCGCCGTCTTAAACCCTGGCACAGTAACAGCGGCAAGCGCTTGGTCAAATCACCAAAAACCTACGTTAGGGACAGCGGCATTGCCCATGCGCTGTTGGGCATCGGCGATAAGGAAGCGCTGCTCGGGCATCCCGTCTGCGGTCGCAGTTGGGAAGGCTTTGTGATTGAAAACTGCCTGTCCGTCGCCCCGCCGCACAGCGAGGCCCATTTTTATCGAAGCAGCGCCGGTGCGGAATGCGATCTGCTGCTGACTTTTTCCGATCAAACCACCTGGGCGATTGAAATAAAACGCAGCTTATCGCCCAGCCTGCAAAAAGGTTTTTACTTTGCCCAGAATGACATTCAGCCGGCCGCGAGTTTTTTGGTTTATCCGGGAGCGGAAACTTATTCCATCGCTGAGGGCGTTAAAGCGATTGGTTTGTTGGCGTTGTTGAAACTGATTGCTGGTAAGAACTGAGATGTGGTTTTGTTATTGGTGCATCGTCTTAAACACACTAATTTCCAAAAATCTGCCATAGTTTACTTGTTGCTTTATTTCAACCAAATCGACAAAGTGACTAGCGCTTCAGGATTGGGTTCACTGACCAGTTAGGCTCAAATGCTGTGAACTGGTTTTCCGTATAAAGCGAGCCAGCGTGTCTAAGTAAGTTCGGTATTTATCGATACGAGGAACGGCTCAAAGTCATGCTTTATACATAAGGAATCGCGATTGGGGTAGGTTTTACGTTTGTTTGAACCTCAGAAATTGGGAATGTAGTCGTTGGATACCTCTTCCGTCCAGGGGGCAAAACTTGACTATTTGCCATAGTAGGAATCGAGTCTCCTTGCAACCTCATGAATTTCTTGAAGAATGGTATCCAAATTTGAATTATCAAACTTGCCGAAGTAACGAATGGTACTTTGCTCCCAATCCTCAGTATATTTTCCATCATTTACTACTGCACTAAGTTTGGACACATCGCATTCTGAAATGTCATAGACATAAAATTGCACACAAAATGATCCATTTGGGTCTACGAGTAACACAATGTTTGACTTACCACCCCATTGCTTACTATAAAGACGCAGAGCTATCCCATGTTCTTGCCAATTTTCTTGCCGTGTGAATACATCAGATTCATCCACATTTGTAGCCATTCTGATTGCATCAAGACCTTTCTTCTGAATTTCTTTTATGTAGTCATCTGCCATTTTTTTCAGAGCACATATAGCTTCATAATGTTCGCCAACAAATTTAAATCTGTCGTTAGTCATAGGGTCTAGTTCAGACTCTTGTTCAATGTTAAGGAGAAACTCACGAAATAGAATTAACCATTTAGAGTACGGAATCTTCAAAATGTACTCGCCGAGATTTTTTCTGATACAGGCTAATAAATTTTTGTAGGTCAATGAAGTCCACTCCGACCAGCGATTCAGAGCATTCCTTAAAAAATAATTGGCATCCCTACGTGCTTTATT
>JBAXXH010000260.1:0-4301 GCA_037127995.1 Methylococcaceae bacterium
TTTTTTAACGGTAACAAACAAAAACTGCTTACAGTTTTTCTTTAATACGCGCTGCTTTACCTGTCAGATCACGCAAGTAATACAATTTAGCACGACGGACATCACCGCGACGCTTAACAGTAATCTCGCTGATAATAGGGCTGTGAGTTTGAAAAACACGCTCAACACCTGTACCATGAGAAATCTTTCTGACGGTGAAAGCAGAGTTTAATCCGCGATTACGTATTGCAATCACAATGCCTTCAAAAGCCTGAATTCTCTCACGCTCGCCTTCTTTTACCTTAACCTGAACAACAACAGTATCACCTGGATTAAATTCAGGAATCTGTCTTAGCTGTTCATTTTCCAATACATCAATAATATTGCTCATCACCACACCCTATTCAACTTCACTTTTAAATTGTGTCAGCAGATATTCCTGCTCTGCACTTAAATTCTTGTTTTTTAATAAATCCGGCCGTCTTTGCCAAGTTCTACCCAACGCCTGCTTCATGCGCCAGCGCTCTATATCCGCATGATTGCCGCTCAATAAAACGTCCGGAACTGAACATGCTTCAAGTTGTTCAGGCCTGGTAAAATGCGGATAATCCAACAAACCATTCATATGAGAATCTTGCAGGGCAGACTCTTTATGGCCAAGTACACCCGGTAATAAACGGGTTACGGCATCAATGACTATCAATGCAGCCAGTTCACCACCGCTAATAACGTAGTCACCTACCGACCATTCGTCATCACAATCCCTATCAACAAAGCGCTCGTCAACACCCTCATAACGCCCTGCAACCAAAATTAATTGCGAAATATCGCAAGCTTCTGATAACAAAGCCTGTGTGATTGGCTTGCCTTGCGGACTTAAATAAACCACTTTTGCCGTGCCACTACCCGCCTGCTTTGCGTCGTTGACTGCATCGTGCAAGGACTGGTATTTCATTACCATTCCCGGCCCGCCACCGTAAGGACGATCATCAACCGTTTTGTGTTTGTCGTGCGTATAGTCTCTAGGATTCCATACTGACAAACTGACTATCTCGCGCTCTATTGCCCTGCCCGTTACACCGTAACTTGCAGCTACTGTTATCATTTCGGGAAATAACGTTACAACATCAAATCGCATGATGGTAATTAAAAGTCAGGATCCCAATCCACAACCATCCTGCCCGCTTCCAGATCAATAGCAATGATTGTCTGTCCCTGTAAAAACGGAATGACCCGCTCACGCTCTCCTTTAACAATAACGACATCATTTGCGCCGGTTTCCAACAAACTTTCAACGACACCTAACTGAACGCCCAAATCGGTTTCAACGTTCAAACCAATTAAGTCAGACCAATAATATTCGTCTTTTGCCACTTTTGGTAATTGCCCGGGTGTTATATAAATATCCCACCCCATAAAGCTTGCTGCCTGATCTCTATCATTAACACCATCAAGTTGAGCGACTACCGCTTTACCCTGTAGCTTTCCGTCAATAACATTAACCAACCTGGTTTCACTGTCTTTTTTTAGCAACCAAGGTGAGTAACTTAAAATATTCTCTCTACACTCCGTAAAGGAAAATACTTTAACCCGGCCTTTTATGCCAAAAACGCCAGAAATTTTCCCAACGTTTATTTGTTGCTGATTTGACAACAGCTTATGCAGCTGCTTTAACGGCGTCTTTAATCAACTTTGCAACGCGCTCGGAAGGTTGAGCGCCATTGGCTTTCCAGTAATCAACCCGAGCACTGTCCAAACGCAATCTTTCTTCATTGCCACGTGCCAGTGGATTAAAAAAACCGACACGTTCAATATAACGACCATCCCGACCGCTTCTGCTATCGGTTACAACAACGTGATAAAAAGGGCGATTCTTAGCGCCACCTCTTGAAAGACGAATGGTTACCATCTATTTTCCTCAAATATACATTTAATCATTGTTAATCTACCTATTTTACGCGAATTTTACTATAAGTGAAGAACAAATTAGAAAAAATCAACACTTACTCTCTTTTTTTCGCGTAACTACTCGTTAAAGCACTAAAAAAACTACTTTCTCATGCCGCGTACATTGCTTTTTATGCCGCGTATCATATTAGCCATATTGCCTGATTTAAACTTCTTCATCATTTTCTGCATCATCAGATATTGCTTTAAAATACGGTTAACATCCTGCAACTGTTGACCACAACCCGTTGCTATACGCTTTTTACGATTACCTTTTATCAAATCAGGGTAACGTCTTTCTTGAAAAGTCATTGAGTTAATGACGGCAATCTGACGAGCGAGCTCCTTATCATTAACTTTATCTTTCATCTCTTGAGGAATGCTGCTCATGCCGGGTAATTTATCCAGCAGGGAGCTGACACCGCCCATACTCTGCATTTGTTGCAATTGCTCACGAAAATCTTCCAGATCAAAGCCCTTGCCTTTTTGCATTTTACGGGCAAATTTTTCAGCTTTTTCCTTGTCAACTTTTTGCTCAATCTCTTCAATAAGACTCATCATATCGCCCATACCCAAAATACGGGAGGCTATACGATCTGGATGAAAAGGTTCCAAGGCATCGGTTTTTTCGCCAACACCAATAAATTTGATAGGCTTGCCGGTAACATGTCGTATCGACAGCGCCGCACCGCCGCGTGCATCACCATCGGCTTTAGTCAGAATAACACCGGTCAATGGCAGGGCATCATTAAAGGCTTTTGCAGTAATCGCGGCATCTTGCCCCGTCATGCTGTCAACCACAAATAATGTTTCGACCGGGTTGATTGCCGCGTGCAGGGCTTTAATTTCGCCCATCATTTCATCATCAATATGCAAACGACCGGCAGTATCGATGATAATGACATCAAGAAACTTTTTCTTGGCCGCTTCAATTGCATTTTTGGCAATATCAATCGGCTGTTGCGACAAATCGCTGTCAAAGAAAACCAAATCAACTTCATTCGCCAGCATTTCCAGCTGTTTAATAGCGGCCGGACGATAAACGTCAGCACTGACCACACCGACTTTTTTCTTTTGATTTTCTTGCAGCCAACGACCCAACTTGGCAACCGTCGTGGTTTTACCCGCACCCTGTAAACCGGCCATCAAAATAACAGCAGGCGGAACAGCCTTGAGTTTAAGGCTTTCATTCGCCTCACCCATAATTTTGACCAGTTCAGACTGAACCAGCTTGATCATGGCTTGACCCGGCGTCAGACTGGCCTGCACGTCCTGCCCTAAAGCGCCCTCTTTGACCCGCTCAATAAAATCCGTAACAACCGGCAGAGACACATCAGCCTCAAGTAAAGCCATGCGCACTTCGCGCAGCGTTTCCTTGATATTATCTTCAGTCAGGCGACCCTGACCTTTAAGCTTTTTAAGCGTAATACTTAATCGATCGGTTAAATTATCAAACATGTCTATGTCTTTATTGTTTAATCTTAAGGAAACTACTCGCGAGTACAAATGCGCTAGGACTATTTAATCGGGTATATTACCATATACATTAAGACCTTTGCACCCGTTGCAATGACTGAACAATTAATTAGGCTAACATCACCTTATCCGACACTTTTGCCCGCTCTCACATATAAGCCAATGAATACCACAGCAATCGCGACCCTATCAATCGGCACTTACCTGGCAAGTACCCTGCTTATTATCCGGCATATTGACCAGAGCCGTATGCATCGTGCCGCCCTTTACCTGGCATGGACGGCCGTTTGCACCCACTTTTTATATACAGTGATTGTTTTCCAGCGCAGCAACGGCTTCAACTTTAGTTTTTTTAGCACCGGCTCACTGGTTGCCATGATTGTTGCCCTGCTTTTATTAATAGCGACGATCAATAAACCCGTCGAAAAACTGGGCATTGCACTCTTCCCCATCGCGGCCGGCATGTTGGGACTGGAGCTAAATTTTGCCCACAAAACCCAACTACTATCCAGCTACAACTGGGCAATGAGCACCCACATCCTGACCTCCATCATTGCTTTTAGCCTGTTAAACATTGCTGCCCTGCAAGCCATCTTACTCGCCATTCAAGATCAGCAATTAAAAAGCCATCCGCCCAAACGTCTCATCCAGTCATTGCCACCGCTACAAACCATGGAAGCCCTGTTATTTCAAATGCTCACCACAGGCATTGTGTTCCTGACCATTTCATTAATCAGTGGCTTTTTGTTTATAGAAGATTTATTTGCCCAGCATCTGGTACACAAAACCGTGTTATCGCTACTGGCATGGATCATATTTACCGGCCTTTTAATCGGCCGAAAACGTTACGGATGGCGCGGACAAACAGCAATACGCTGGACATTAATCGGCTTTATATT
>JBAXXH010000261.1:0-4234 GCA_037127995.1 Methylococcaceae bacterium
AGACAGTTGAGGCTATAGCTGACCCGAATACTCCGGGATCAGCTGAAGCTTTTCAAACCACTGTAAATGCTTCAGGAACGGCGACATGTATTTTAATTTGTTCATGCATTGATGACTGCAACACAGCTAGTTAGTGGACTTTATAGAGCGATTCTGGAGGCGGTCATCCAGGACTTTTAATTGCGCAGGGCAATAATACATTGACCTTGTGATTGCAGGGAGTTGGAACACAATTCCTGTGCCTGGGGCGAATGTGATACCAGGAGTTTGTCGGACTTAATGGATTAATTAAAAAAAGTTATTAATTAGCGGAAGACAAATTTCGTTAAAGCCGGTCGGGATTTTCTGTACCGGTGCTTCCCCTTTAGTCAAAGGTGACTGAATGATTACCTTGGGTTGTCTCTGTTTGATATTGGTTTTGATCTGAATGGTCTGTCAAGATGCTTTAAATAAAATAAAGTGGTTGATAGACCAAACGCTTTTTACATGTGCAAATTATTATAATCCAAACGGGATTATTAATTAGTTGCCAATCTTATAAAAGTCTTTATACCAATCCACAAATTTTTTAATACCCTCATCCAGTAAGGTGGCAGGTTTATAGCCTAAATCATGCACCAGTTCTGAAATATCGGCATAGGTATCCGGAACGTCTCCCTGCTGCATGGGTAACAAATTCTTAATGGCTTTTTTGCCCAAGTATTTTTCCAACGTTTCAATAAACGTTAATAAATGTACAGGGGTATTGTTGCCTATGTTATAGATACGGTAAGGGGCAAGGCTGGTTGCAGGATCGGGATTGTTACTTGACCATTCCGGATTAGGTTGGGCTTGTTGATCAATAACCCGGATGATACCTTCAACTATGTCATCAATGTATGTGAAATCGCGACGATGATTGCCGTAATTAAACACGTCAATGGGTTTGCTTTCAAGGATGTTACGGGCAAACAAAAACGGTGACATGTCAGGTCGACCCCAAGGGCCATAAACGGTAAAAAACCGTAAGCCGGTGGTCGGCAGCTGATAAAGGTGGCTGTAGGTATGAGCCATTAATTCATTGGCTTTTTTACTGGCGGCATACAAGGAAACCGGGTGATCAACATTGTCATGGATTGAAAACGGCATTTTGGTATTTGCCCCATAAACCGAACTGGATGACGCATACGCTAAATGCTCAACAGCATTGTGACGGCACCCTTCCAGTATGTTGATAAAGCCCACTATGTTTGAGTCGATATAGGCATGAGGATTGGTTATTGAATAGCGTACCCCTGCTTGCGCTGCCAAATGCATGACTTTTTGAAATTTCTCTTGGACAAAAAGATCTTCCACTGCTTTTCTATCGGCAATTTCAAGCTTTATAAATGTAAAGCGCTCATAACTTTGTAAGCGTTCTAATCTGGCCCGCTTTAAATTAACATCGTAGTATTCATTAAGATTGTCTATTCCAACAACCTCATCACCTCGCTCCAGTAATTTTAAGCTAAGGGCTGAACCTATAAATCCAGCAGCGCCTGTCACCAATATCTTCAAAATTTTCTTCTCTATATAATATTATTAAAATGGAAATTATTTACTGTTCTGATTTGATAAATTTTTTATGCTGTGATGTCTGTTGTTATATCTTGCAAGAGTGTCAAGTTTGAATTTCAAAGGTTGTTTGCATTGTATGCGTGCCCAATGTAACTTGTTGTTAGCAAATAAGTTATTAACAGGCAAGACACCGGTTATCAAGCAAAAGTTACCCTGCGGAGTAATCTGGTCAGAGCAATACATATCAGAAATTGCAATGATATTAGCATCAGATGGTTTGGATTGTTCCACTTGCGTACTGAAATTCTTTTCCTGGTAAGGTTTTGGTTCTGTTTGTCCGGGATTATGTCTTTATAAATGGAGGCATCCTGGGTGTTTGGTTGGTGTGTATTTATCGAGGCACGCGTTGATAAAAGTCAGTTTGTTATCGAATGTTAGTCCTGATAGCATTTTTTTGAGTCAAAAGTATTACAGCCGGGCATTAATGCTGGATAATAGCCAGCATTGTTAATTTTTCAAGAAAGTGGCGAAGTGATTGACTTAATAAGCAACCCAGACCTAAACGTTTAAAGGCTTTAATAACTTTCAAAGCGTAAGTAACAGGCAGCAAATCCCGTTACGCATAAACTGTTAGCTGATATTATGCAGCTTTTTTAAAATTAAAAAGTTATCATTTTCTAAATTGGCTACCGACATTGATTCTTTCAAAGATCGGCGTAACTTCAGTTGTTAGTTATAGGCGGCCAAGTATCTGAATAAGAAAGTGTAATATCTGCATTTAAATAATGCCTTATGTAGGGTTTGGGTGTCAACAAAAGATAGTTTTATCTGATTTTATTAAAGCCTTAAACAGGCGTTGTTAAACGGACGCTTACATAAAGCCAAACAACTGTGCCTGCTTGATTTTGAGCCCGGTTAAAAATTTTCCCCAAAAGGGATACAGGAGGTTCAGAACGCTATCTGTCTGTTTACACATCGTAGAGTGAGGGACTGATGCCCGCCCGCGCCAGATATTCACGCAGATGCTTAATGTCTTGTTTAGTGCAGACACTACCGTGATGTGGATGATGCAAAACACCTTCAACCTCATTCAGAACTACACGAAAACGGGCGCCATGACTGGGTTCGACACAGGCCCCCAAGTGATGAAGCAACGATTCGACTTCGCGCCAATGGATGTTGCCGCTGATCGGATCCTGAAAGATGACCCGTAATAAATTTATAGGGTGGCTCATGACTGCATCCTCACTATCTGATTTTTGTCAGAATACACCTTAAGAGGCTTGCTGTTCAATACTTTATGCCCGAAAAAAAATATGATTTTTCTATTCGACAGAGTAAGTACGGCTAATTCCTGTTCGTGACCAAACGACCATGTGCATCCGACTCCAAACTCATACCGGTCATTGAGAAGTTGTTAATTTTTTTACTTGGTGTTCAAGTTTTTGTTTTTAAATTTTTTATCGATTGGTTTTTGAAAAGTCATCCAGTAGCGCGGTTCCGTAGCGAAGCCGTTGGTTCCATGCAACCTAAATTTCTCCCAACCCTATGTTTGCCTGAAGGTGTGTAGTAAATTTGTCACTACGTTGTAATTAATATGGCGTAGTATATAGCAGATTAGAGCTTGGATATATCTGTAACTAATTGAAATTTAAGTAATTTGACAATTATTGCTTGACTGGTGGACAAGGAGTAGCAGGTTCAAATCCTTTTGTCCCGACAATTGAAACAAAGAGTTACAAAAATAAGATTTTGGTAAAATGAATAAATAGCGGTTTCGTGATACCAAATTTCAAGGCTTGCCAATTATCAAAATAAGCAAAATAAATTTTAGCTAGCCAGAATTTCAGGCATAAAAAAACGGTGTTGCTCGGTCTTGATTATTGCAGTTAATAAAAAACGGAATGCTATGCACAAAATAACAGCTTTTCAGCTTTACCTCATTTAAACGTGTCAGTTGTTAGTCCTGTGTAGCGGTGATGTCCGGGTGCGGCAAGGAAACTAGCGGAAATTCAAGCTATCAATAACAATATTTGTTATTATCGGATATCAATATCCAAAGTGAAAGAGTTAAAACCATGATTATTTCCCTAAATCCTCATTTTGAAGGACTGGTAAAAGGCAAGGTTGAAAGTACTCTTTACAACTCGGTAAGCCCTGCACATATGAGCTTGAAAAAAATCATCATGACCGCTCAAATCATCTAAAACCCCTTTTATAGTGTTTAAAAGTAGTATGATTTTAGATGAGGCAATGCGCGTCAAAAGTGTCAACTGCTTTTTATCCTCTATGAAGGATGCCGGAAAATACCATTAAATTTACCCGCCGGCCCGATCTCGTTACTCAAGTTCGCATAAAACTCGCTGTGCAAGCATTAGCTTGCCAGGGTATTTATATAAGGCAAGAACCGCCTTGGTCTGTGTGCACGTCAAAATATTACACTTCTTTTCACGCATTTCTGCTTATCTTTTTCTTTATCGACTGTCCGGATTTTGGGGTTGACTATACTGTTCTTTTATAAGATTGTTATCTCTGTCCTTTTATAATAAAGTTAACAGTGGGTGATGTGCAGCGGATCAGCTGACCTTTTTTAATTAAATTCATAATAGTGTAGCCATGAAAATTCGTGTTATTAAAAAAAAGTTATCAAATCCTCGTGTTAGAAGGCGATTAAAAATTGGTCTTTCTGTTTTTGGTG
>JBAXXH010000262.1:0-4216 GCA_037127995.1 Methylococcaceae bacterium
CAGTCAGTCAGTCAGTCAGTCAGTCAGTCAGTCAGTCAGTCAGTCAGTCAGTCAGTCAGGTATTATGTTAAAAAACTGCCTCCTTACATCATTTTTTTTGTTATTTTTTCGGCTGGCATTATTACCCTCGCTTATGACTACTATCGCAATATCGAACTCAATTTTCGTCACCAAGTAGAGTCAGAACTGCTGGCCGTGTCGAAATTAAAAACCGACCAACTGGTTTTATGGCGCAAAGAGCGCCTGGGCAATGCCATTCTTTCCCAGAATATTTTAATCACCGCCAGCATCAAACGCTTGCTGGCAAACCCCGACAGCCTCTCATCGCAACAAGAGATGCAAGACTGGCTGAATCAATATGTCAATTACTTTGGTCAATTTGGCTATGACCATGCTTATTTTTTGGATAGCAAAGGCGTAACCCGCTTATCAATACCCGAACATGCTGATGCCTTAGACGCCACCATTAAAGAGCAGGCGCTAGCCGCGCTACAAACCGGCCAGGTTAAACTACAGGATTTTTATCGGGAAACGCCCAGCCAACAGATCTATATGGCGCTAATAGTACCGTTGCTGGATAAAGAAGCCAATAATCAGCCCTTGGGTGTCATCGTCATCCGCATTGACCCTGCTGTTTTTTTATATCCTTTGATCCAGTCCTGGCCAACATCCAGCTCCACTGCTGAAACACTGCTGGTGCGCAAGGATGGCGATGCGGTTCTGTTTTTAAACAACCTGCGCTTTAATCCAACAGCCGTTTTAAACCTGCGCTTTCCACTCAGCAGACAGGAGCTTCCTTCCGTAAAAGCAGTATTAGGTAAACAAGGCATTGCCGACGGTATTAATTATCGCGGTTCGCCTGTCTTAGCCGCACTAAAGGCCATTGCGGATTCGCCGTGGTTTATTGTCACCAATATGGATAATTCAGAAGTTTATGCGCCACTGCGAGAGCGGTTTTGGTTGACTCTTCTGCTGTTGTGTCTCTTGGAGATAGGCGGAGGCGCAATGCTACTTTTTATCTGGCGGCAACAGCGGCTTGGTTTTTATCAAAAACAATATGAGTTAACGCAAGCGTTACGGGAGAAAGACGAACAGCATCAACGTATTCTTGATAAGGCCATCGATGGTTTCTGGTTGCTGGACAAGCAAATGCAGTTGCTTGAGGTCAATGAAACCTACTGCCGGATGAGCTCTTATAACGAACAGGAATTAAAAACCATGCAGGTGTCTGACCTGCAAACGCCAGAAACGGCCAAGGCTATTGAAACTAACCTGGCGTTGGGCATTGATCGTTTTGAATCCCGACATCGACGCAAGGATGGCCGTATTTTTGATGTCGAAGTCAGTGTCCAGTATTTGCCCTATGGCGACGGACAGTTTGCCGCATTTTTTCAGGATATTACCGGGCGAAAAAAAGCCAAGCGGGCATTGCATGATAGCGAGGCATTTAGTCTCGCGATACTTGATTCAGTATTGGCAGAAATTGCCGTATTGGATAATAAGGGCATTATTGAATTAACCAATCACCCTTGGCGGGATTTTGCTTTAAAAAATGCACTAAAAACAGCTAACGTTGCCCCA
Source organism: Methylococcaceae bacterium (assembly GCA_037127995.1). GTDB lineage: Bacteria > Pseudomonadota > Gammaproteobacteria > Methylococcales > Methylomonadaceae > Methylobacter_C. Next base: position 1,582 of record JBAXXH010000262.1, read on the forward strand.
AGTGAAATAGGCATTAACTATCTGAAAGTCTGTCTAGCAGACTTAAATGCTGAACCTGATGTCTCGGCATTAACCGCTTACGAAGGCATCCAAGCGGTATTAGACGGTCGTTTGCCCAGCTTTACAATGGAATACCCTTGCAACTCACCACAAGAAAAACGCTGGTTTAGCATGATTGTTACGCCGCTTTTATCATTAGGTCATGGTGCCGTGGTCACCCATACCAATATTACCGAACACAAGGAAGCCGAGGCAAAACTCCAGCTTGCCGCCAGTGTTTTCAATCATGCCCGTGAAGGCATCATGATCACCGCCGATGACGGCGTAATCATCCAGGTCAACGATGCCTTTTCTGAGATCAGCGGCTACAGCCGTGACGAACTCTTGGGCAAAAACCCGCGCCTGCTCAGCTCCGGCCGTCAGGACAAGGAATTCTTCACCGCCATGTGGAATGACCTGAACACTAAAGGCCATTGGTACGGCGAATTTTGGAACCGGCGGAAAAACGGCGAAGTGTATGCGGTGATGGAAAGCATCAGTGCCGTGTCCAATAGCCAGGACAACTGCATAAAATATGTGGCGTTAATGTCCGATATTACTTTATCCAAAGCCCATGAGCACGAGTTGGAACATAGCGCCCACTATGACGCGCTGACCAATCTGCCTAACCGCGTGTTGCTGGCTGACCGGATACAACAGGCCATTGCCCAATCCCGGCGCTCCGGGCAAGTGATAGCATTGGTGTTTCTTGATCTTGATGGCTTTAAGGCCATCAACGACACGCATGGCCATTTGGCGGGTGACCACTTACTGATTGCTGTGGCGCATAATATGGCGCAAATTCTGCGCGGGGTCGATACCCTGGCCCGCATCGGCGGTGACGAGTTTGTTGCTTTACTCGTCAATGTTGGCGATATTGAAACCAGCGAACCTTTGTTCACCCGCTTGCTGGCTGCCGCCGCAGTGCCGGAACTTTTTGGCGACACCACTTTGCAGGTCTCCGCCAGTATGGGCATAACTTTCTATCCACAAACAGAAGATGTGGATGCCGACATCTTGATTCGCCAAGCCGACCATGCCATGTATCAGTCCAAGCTAACTGGAAAGAACCGTTACCACATCTTTGATGTTGATATGGACAAACTGACCCGCACCCATTATGAGAGTATGGAAAGCATCCGCCGCGCCTTGGCGGCAGGTGAATTTGTGCTTTATTATCAACCCAAAGTCAACCTACGCCTGGGCATTATTATTGGCGCAGAAGCGTTGATTCGCTGGCAACACCCTGTAAAAGGCCTGTTGGCACCAGCAGATTTTTTGCCTTTGATCGAGAATCACCCGCTCTCCATCGATGTCGGCAACTGGGTCATCAATACCGCAATGGCCCAGATAGAAAGCTGGCGTACCTCTGGACTCAAGCTGCCGGTCAGCGTCAATATTTGCGCCCTGCAGTTGCAGCAGGAAGACTTTATAGAATGCCTGCGGGCAGCGCTGAAAGCCCATCCGGCTGTCCAGCCGGGTGATCTGACCATGGAAATACTGGAAACCAGTGCCATGCGGGATCTTACCAAGGTATCCCGGTTAATTGAAGAGTGTCGGGAACTGGGTGTCAGTTTTTCTCTGGATGACTTTGGCACAGGCTATTCGTCACTGACGTATTTAAAACGCTTACCAATCAGCCAGCTTAAGATTGACCAGAGTTTTGTGCGTGATATGCTGAATGATATTGATGATCTGGCGATTGTGGAAGGCGTGCTGGCTTTGGCTACCGCTTTTAACCTGGAAGTTATCGCCGAAGGCATGGAGACAACCAAACAAGGTGAAATGCTGCTGCAAATAGGTTGCGACAGGGCGCAAGGCTACGCCATTGCTAGACCCATACCCGCCGCCGACCTGGCAAGCTGGGTCGCTAACTGGCAACCCGACCCAAGCTGGCTTGATCGGCCTTCTTTTACTCGGGGCGATTTACCGTTGTTATTTGCCAATGCAGAATATCGAGTCTGGCTTAATGCCATAGATGATTATCTAAATGGCAAAGCGCCCAAACCCGGCAGCAACCCTTCCCGCTTTGGACAATGGCTAACCATCAACAGCCCTGCCAAGAAAGTCAACTATGAGAGCATTTTAACCCAGCACCAAGCACTCCATGCCTTGGCGACAGAGTTAATAGCGCAACATGAAAAGGGCCAAGCCAAAAAAGCGCTAACAAGACTGCCTGAACTTCATAGTCTGCAAGATGCCTTGCTTGAAAAGCTGAAAATGCTGGTGCTGGAAAACTGGCAGTAGTTTGATGATTGATAACATCATTAATTTAATTATTAAAATTCTAAGCGTGTACCATGATAAATAAATACAAGTCTTAAAGTCGTTTTTCCGGCAGGGAGAGCGAAGCGAGGGTTGGCTTGAATCCAGTTGCCATGGATGGCATCTGCAAGTTCATCAATATACTGATTTATTTGAACACTATTAATTAATATTCCGAATTATCTTTAAGCACGTCCCTGTGCACTGGATCCCGGCAGTCCATGCCGGGGTGACGGCTTGGGCGTTTTAACTACTGATAAGATTTGTCAGGCAAATCCTGATAATCATCTAGCCTGCCTCCCCGATCGGTGCCAGTGGTGTAAACTGACAC
>JBAXXH010000263.1:0-4172 GCA_037127995.1 Methylococcaceae bacterium
TAATGAATAATAAATGAGAATTTTAGGGATAGACCCCGGTTCAAGATTAACCGGATACGGAATTATAGAAGAATCGCCACGAGGCTATAAATACATAGCCAGTGGCAGTATTCGGATTAAAGCGGATTATTTTCCGGATCGGCTTAAACAAATCTTTGACGGCATTTTGGAAATTGTCGATAACTATCAGCCTGAGCAAATGGCCATAGAACAAGTCTTTATGCATAAAAATGCGGATTCTGCGCTTAAACTGGGGCAGGCGCGTGGTGCTGCCATTTGTGCGGTGCAAACCAAAGTGATTCCTGTATTTGAATATGCGGCGCGGCAAGTCAAACAAGCGGTGGTAGGGAAGGGCGCTGCCGATAAAATTCAGGTTCAACACATGGTAAAAATGTTGTTAAATGTCCAAGGCGAATTATCGTTGGATGCCAGTGATGCCTTGGGTATTGCCATTTGTCATGCCAATTATCAGCAAACTGCCATCATGTTGGGCAAGCAAGGGGTATCGAGATGATCGGTTTTTTACGCGGTATATTGGTTCATAAAGCGCCGCCTTTTTTGGTGCTGGATGTGCAGGGTGTCGGTTATGAAGTGGAAGCGCCGATGACGACTTTTTATGACCTGCCTGCCATCAATTCAGAGATAAAATTACATACCCATCTGGTTGTTCGGGAAGATGCCCATATCTTGTTTGGCTTTTCTGCGGAAGCTGAGCGGACTTTATTTAGAACGTTGATTAAGGTTAATGGCGTAGGCCCCAAGTTGGCGTTAACTATTTTATCCGGTCAGAGTGCGGAAGAATTTCATCGCTGTATTCAGGATAATGATACACAAGCGTTGGTGCGTTTACCGGGTGTCGGCAAAAAAACGGCTGAACGCCTGGTTATTGAAATGCGAGACCGATTACCGGATTTGGCTGATTCAGTGGCAACGAGCACCAACAAAACGGGGGCGACGACACCCGCACCAGGTAATCCAAAGCAGGAAGCGGTCAGTGCCTTGTGTTCTTTGGGCTACAAGCCTTTGGATGCAAACAAGATGGTACAAAATATCAGCACCGAAGGTAAAAGTTGTGAAGATATTATCAGGCTGGCATTGCAAGGCGCAGTCAGATGATTGAAAGTGATCGACTGATAACCGCTCGCGGTAATACCGATGAAGAACGGCAAGACCGCGCCATTCGTCCAAAGCGGCTGGCGGACTATATTGGACAGAAAGAATTGCGTGCGCAAATGGAGATTTTTATCCAGGCGGCAACCGCTCGCCAAGAGGCTTTGGATCATGTATTGATTTTTGGCCCGCCGGGATTAGGTAAAACAACACTCGCCAATATCATTGCAGCGGAAATGTGTGTTAAAATTCGCCAGACTTCAGGGCCTGTACTGGATAAAGCAGGTGATCTTGCCGCCTTGTTGACTAATCTTGAACCGCATGACGTATTGTTTATTGATGAAATACATCGCTTGAGTCCTGCGGTTGAAGAAATTTTATATCCGGCTATGGAAGATTATCAACTGGATCTTATGATTGGTGAAGGGCCTGCCGCCCGTTCAATCAAGCTGGACTTGCCACCATTTACGCTAGTCGGCGCAACAACCCGCGCCGGTTTGCTGACGTCTCCGTTACGTGATCGCTTTGGCATTGTGCAGCGCTTGGAGTTTTACACGGTTGATGAACTAGCCAGTATTGCCATTCGTTCGGCTAAAGTCTTGGGGATTGCCATGGAGCAGAAAGGTGCGTATGAAATTGCCCGCCGTTCTCGAGGTACGCCCCGAATTGCCAACCGATTGCTGCGACGGGTGCGGGATTATGCTGAAGTAAAAGGCAATGGCAACATTACGGAAGATGTCTCCATTCAGGCTCTGGACATGTTGAGAGTGGATAGTAACGGTTTTGATGCGCTGGATCGAAAGTTGCTGATGACCATGATTGACAATTTTGACGGTGGTCCGGTGGGTCTTGACACCCTGGCGGCGGCAATCAGTGAAGAACGTGGCACCATTGAAGACGTATTGGAGCCGTATTTGTTGCAACAAGGTTTTATTATGCGCACACCCCGTGGACGAGTTGTTACCCGAAATGCGTACCTGCATTTTGGCTTGCCGCTACCGAAACAAATAGGGGTCTCCGAGGATTTGTTTGACTAATGCAGGGTGTGCCATACACCTTATACCGCGTAAGGTACGCACAACATAACTTACGCAAGCTGATCTTCGTGCTTCAACCATCAAACTATGAAAATTAAAAAATTTATCTGGCCGGTGCGTGTTTATTATGAAGACACGGATGCCGGTGGCGTGGTGTTTTACGCCAACTATCTCAAATTTTTTGAACGGGCAAGAACAGAAATGCTCAGGGCGATGGGTTATGAGCAGGATGAGCTTATGGTCAGTGCCGGCATTATTTTTGTCGTGCGCTCAGTGCAGGTGGATTATCTTCGATCTGCCCGATTTAATGAATTAATCCAAGTCAGTGCCGAGGTGGTTCTCGTTAAAAAAGCCAGTCTTACTTTTGAACAACTAATTACACGGGGTGATGACGTTTTATGTAAAAGCATAATTCGCATTGCCTGTTTGGACGTTAATACCCTGCGTCCTAAAGCGATTCCTGAAAACTTACTAGAGCTGTTAAAGAATGAACACTGATTTATCCATTTTCCATTTAATCAAAGAAGCCAGTTTTGTTGTTCAATTTGTCATGATGCTGTTGTTGATAACATCCGTGGCATCATGGACATTTATCTTTTCCAAACGCAAAGAACTTAACCGGGCGATTGAAATTACTGATGAGTTTGAGGAGCAGTTTTGGTCGGGTGTTGCCTTGGCCGATCTTTATAGAAAATTGGCGGCAAAGGATTTTGCGCCGGAAGGGATAGAAAAGATATTTCTGGCCGGTTATAAAGAATTTTCGCGGATGCGACAAACCGGTAATGTTGAGCCCGCCGTGCAAGTAGAAAGTGCGCAGCGTGTTATGCGTATCGAATTATCACGGGAATTGGAACGCTTGGATGAGCATTTAGCCTTTCTGGCCACCGTCGGCTCTACCAGTCCTTATGTCGGTTTGTTTGGCACGGTATGGGGGATTATGAATTCCTTTATGTCGCTGGGTAATGTTAAGCAGGCGACACTGGCACAAGTTGCTCCAGGTATTGCCGAAGCATTGATTGCAACCGCTATTGGTTTGTTTGCGGCAATACCCGCTGTTGTCGCTTATAACCGTTTTTCTACTCGATTGGACAGGCTAACAGGTCGTTATGAATTGTTCGTCGAGGAGTTTGTGGTCTTGTTGCAAAGACAGGCGCACAGCAAATGAGCAGGAAACACGGGCGTAGAAAACCAATGGCGGAAATCAATGTAGTACCCTATATTGACGTAACCTTGGTATTGTTGATTATTTTTATGATTACCACGCCGATGCTGCAAACAGGCGTGGAAGTTGATCTTCCACAGGCTGAATCAAAAACGGTAGAATCAGAAGGTGAAGGCGATAATCCACCGATTGTTATTTCCATTAAAGAGCAGGGTCAATATTACATCAAGGCTGATGGAGAGAACGATGAACCCGTATTGCCTGAAGAAATAAACGCACGGGTAGCGGCCATATTGATTAATAAGCCAAAAACACAAGTGCTGATTAATGCGGATAAAGGTGTGTCTTATGGTACGGTGGTTACAGTTATGGCAGCGCTAAAAAATGCCGGTGTGCCTACTGTGGGGTTAATGACCAAGCCGGAAGAACAATAGATTTAAATGGATAACCAAAAAAGATTTACACGGCCGTTTTTACTGGCCTTAGCCTTACATCTTACGCTTTTGGGTTTATTTGCGTTAAGTGCTCTATACAAGCCAAAGCTAATAGAGGAGTCTAAACCTGCCCCGGAAATTATCCATGCGACAATGATTGATACGGCTAGTTTGCAGGCAGAATCAGAGGCTATAAAAAAAATGGAAGCCGCAAAAAAGCAAGCGACAAAAGAACAGCTTGATGCTGCAGAAGCCAAAGAAAAATCTGAAGTAGAAACAAAGCAGGCTGAGCGTGAAAAAGCCAAAGCCGAAGCAGCCGAACTAGTCAAAGCGGAAGCCGCCAAACAGGCGAAAGCCGAAGCCGCCGAGTTAGCCAAAGCGGAAGCCGCCAAACAGGCGAAAGCCGAAGCCGCCGAGTTAGCCAAAGCG
>JBAXXH010000264.1:0-4171 GCA_037127995.1 Methylococcaceae bacterium
TTCCAGACAAGGACTTTCACCTTGCAAGAAATAACAAGCTTAGCTTGTCGCACACCCATTGCATCATTACGAGTAATAGCGCGTAGGATGGGTAGAGGCGATAGCCGAAACCCATCATAATTAATTCCTTATGCGATGGGTTTCGCGCTGCTCTACCCATCCTACTCTTGGCTATCAACGGGCTACAAAAAAGATTTATCGTTAGGTTCATGCCGGTTGGTTTACTAAAATCGACTGGTGCCTATATGTGAGTAAGCAGACCCAGATAGTGGAGTTCGTTGACAGTTATGGGTCGTAAGCTGGCAGTCAGTTCCAACTAAAAATCAACACACTCTCAGAGGCTTGTTGGGTTAGGGGAGATTTTTTAAATAAATCCCCCTCTCTGGCTATTATCTAAATTTATTAATGCCGCGCCGGTTTGCCATATAAATCATTAAACAACTTAACCACCAGTAATATCATGGCTTGAGTCAATTCAATGGCAGGTACGCGACTGACCTGTTCAGCAGCAAATTCATCAATACATTCATTCAAAAACTTCACTAAGCCCATCTGAAGCATATTCTGTTTATACGCCGCTAAATGTTCTTGAATCCCCTCTCTCTTCGCTTCATCAACAGACCGGTTTTGCAGTAATAAAGCAAACTCGGCTTCCAACAGAATAGCTTGCTTTTCCATCCAGGCAGGGTCGTCGATAGCTTTTGGCGTATCACCAAACGATTTTTGATACACACAGAGCGCATCAAAGCACAAATCCATAAACAGGTGCGCCATATCCTGATTTTGATCCGCAATAATAGAGGTAAATATACCAAACAGTGTTTGAAAAAGCTGAGGCTGATCTGCCTCAAATTGAGACATAATTATTTTGGCGTCTTCTTCTTCTATGCTTTTGGCATATTTCAGGGCTTGATATAGCTCGCTTTCAGTTAGTTCGTGCATGGTGCTCCCGGTTTAGTTTAGATAAGAAATTATTATTGATGCGCTTTTAGCGTTGCGGGTCTTAGTTATCGTTGAAGGTTCTGCCGCCTTGTTCAACAATAAGCGCCTTTTTTAACATTAAAACGACTTCAGGATACGTGTCATAAACAACTTTGATACCCTTGTAGTATTCGATGACGTTAAAAGGCTCTTGATGTTGTCGCTCAATGGCCCTAACAAGAACCGACCGAAATGTGGGCGATACCGTAACCATTCTGAGCGCTTTTATGATGCTGGTACTGGAATCCACTAAAACCAGATTAAAAGGCAGGTAACTATCGTGATCTTCTATTTCCTCATCTTGAACCAGATGAATGGTAAAAGCCAAATCCGACCAATCAAGAAAGCCCTCGATTTTAAACAAAAAAAACAAGAGGTTTTTTTCAGCGAACAACCCAAACGAAGACACGCCATTTCGGAAGGCAGTAATATTTTTTTCTGACAATGAAAAATTAAAAACCAGCATGGGCGCACCACTATTTAAAATGATGCTCATACTTTCTTCCGGCACGTCAAACGAAAAGGTCTTGCCGACGGTTAAGCTAAGAATGTCCATCACGATGCTCTATGTATAGTATGATATAGCCCTAATCATAGCATTTATTAAACCTTATATTTAGCCTGATCTGTTTTTTTTAGTTGCCAAAGCACCTGATACTTGACAGAAAAACAGGAAAAAACCACCGGGTTTGGTATCATCAATATTTATTATTAACATGCCAGGAAACAAAATGCCGGGTCAACTCGAACCTGAACAATTAAAATCTGATCTTATTCTGCCCAAGGTTGTCCAGGGCATCATGCTCACCCTGCTGGCAGCTTATATTATCGTCTGCCTGATTTTTGGAGACCAGATACAACAACCCCTGCCGGAAGGCCAGCGAGTACTGATTAGAACCATTCTATACATAGTGGCCATCGCCACCTTGCCGTTGACTAATTTGCTTCGGTTCATTCAACTGCGACTTAATCAAACCATGCCATACTCAAATGCGGCACCCAGACTGGAGGCAAAAAAACGTTATTTAGTGACGATTATTCTATCCATGTCACTGATTGAAAGCGTTGGTATTTTTGGCTTTGTCATGTTTATTTTAGGGGACAACCTTAATACTTTGTTTATATTTTCAGGGATAGCTGCCTTAGGACTGTTTTTATATCGACCTAAAGTGAATGAATATGCGGCTATTGTTGAAGCGCTGACTACAGAAGAAAAAATGAATGCGGGGAAGTAGGGTGCGCGATGCAGCACCCCATAGACATTAACTTAAGACATTTCACCACGAAGACACGAAGATTTTTCTTTGGTTTTTCGGCATCCTTCATAGAAGCCTAAAAGTAGTTGACACTTTTCTATCACAAAAAATGCTAATAATCTCTGTAGATACCGGGTTAGGCGCTAGCCGTAACCCGACACAGATACTTCGATTTGTCGGGTTACGCTGTCGCTAACCCGACACGATGTTAATTGCAAAAAGTGTAAACCGAGGAGTGAAGTATGCCGGTTTTTCTTCGTGAACTTCGTGTCTTCGTGGTGAATTAATATCTTTAAAGTTGATGCTACTACTATAGGTTGTATTGCCGGAATTAAGGCCGTAGGGAATCAGGATTAAAGCTATTTATTTGACGGTATTAACGGGGCAGGACGGTTAACTTTTAAAACACGGATAGAGATGCGCTTTTACACATCCCTATCCCGGAATTTTAAGACTCTTGGTCAGCCACTTTTAATTTTTTGCGCCGATAATTGTGGCCATAAAAAATCTCGGTGACTTCTCTTCGCAGCTTTTTTTCTATTTCTGCTTTTTGAGCATCGCTCAGATTACTTTCTTTCTCAAATAAATAATTTTCCAGCTCGGTTTCCTTGAGCATCATTTTGGTATGAAAAATATTTTCCTGATAGACATTCACGTCTATCATCTGATAACTTTCCTGGGTATCTTTGGCAATATAATTCTGTATAGACGTGATGTTGTGGTCGATAAAATGCTTTTTGCCCGATATGTCACGCGTAAAACCACGCACTCTGTAATCCATTATAACGACATCCGATTCAAAACTGTGAATCAGGTAATTAAGCGCTTTTAGAGGCGAAATGCGTCCACAGGTTGATACGTCAATATCAGCACGGAAGGTACTGATACCGCTATCCGGATGGCTTTCGGGATAGGTATGGACAGTAATATGACTTTTATCCAGATGTGCCAGTACCGTTTCAGGTAAGGGTCCGGGGGTCTGGCTATTCATGCTGGGTGGTGGTGGCGCATCGCCTTCTGAAATCAGCATGGTGACACTGGCACCTTGAGGATCATAGTCCTGATGGGCAATGTTAAGAATTTGCGCACCGATAATTTCAGCCACATCTTTAAGAATTTGCGTCAACTTCTTGGCGTTATAAGCTTCATCAATATATTCTATGTAAGCCTGCTGTTGTTCAGCTGGCGCGTAGCATATATCGTAGATATTGAAACTCAGTGACTTTGTTAAATTGTTAAAGCCGTGTAATTGCAACTTATTCAAAACTGTTAAACCTCGATAACTTCAAAATCATGGGTAATTTCTACCCCCGCTTTACCTAACATTATGGAAGCAGAGCAATATTTCTCTGCCGACAACTTGACTGCCCGCTCAACAGCCGATGCTTTCAAATCACGGCCGCTGACGACAAAGTGCAGGTGAATTTTACTAAACACACTCGGCACAGCATCAACCCGTTCCGCAGAGATTTCTGCAACGCAGTTAACCATGTTGTTTCTGCCTTTTTGTAAAATCTGTACTACGTCAAAAGATGAGCAACCACCCAGACCTACTAAAATCATTTCCATGGGTCGCATGCCCATGTTACGTCCACCATGATCAGGAGGACCATCCATCACAACTGCATGACCACTACCAGTTTCGCCGACGAACATAACACCATCGACCCATTTGACTGTTGCTTGCATGTTTTTCCCCCAGTAAAAAATACGCTAGAGTAGCATAAAAACAGGCGCAAACAGAGTTTTCAATGTTAAATATTTGTTACTCTGTTTTAGGATGAGTCGAGGTCGGATGAGGATTATAAAATCAAGCAACAATACGCCTCACCTCCCTCACCGCCACCTGATATCCTTGCCTTGGAGAAGGGAAAAGTCCTATTCGGTGGTATTGGCAATGATCTTGTGAATCCGTTTGCTGCTAATGGCAATAA
>JBAXXH010000265.1:0-4171 GCA_037127995.1 Methylococcaceae bacterium
GCTTCTTTGCTGTCGAAGGTCAAAGAGGTTTGTCCAACCGGATCAAGTGCCAAACCGTTGTTACTGGCAGGCACATCAACCCAGTTCAGCACCAGATTAGTCACGTCAACGGCAAAATACGTGTTGCCTTTGCTAATACGCGCACTGGTCGCTTGCGGTAAACCGGCGGTGGGCGCGGTGCTGGTGGTGACGTTTTCTGTCCAGGCACTGGTCAGCGGACTGACTTGCAGTTGACCACCGGTCGGGACGGTTTTGACAAAAAATACCAAGGTGGCTTTGGCAATATCCGCACTGGTAATACCGGCAGGCAAGGTCGATAAATCAAAATTTAACAGCGCTTTGTTGCTGGCGTTAACGTTAACCGCTACCGACATACCGGCATTGGTCACCGCCAAATGCGTATCGTCGATAAGCGGCAACACCACGGCTTGGGCGGCCAACGGGCTTAAACCGGCAAGTAAAAATGCGGCTTGTAAGGGTTTTAAGTTGAATTTCATAAAGATTCTCAAAGGTTATGGTCAGGTAGTACGTTGCAGGTCGCTGCAATTATCGGGTTACGCTGTCACTTTACGGCGTATTAACGATGCCAAGCCCAGCAAGCCGCTGACCATAAAGCCGAAGGCACCCGGTAACGGCACAGCGCTGATGCTGGCGCTATCGACATTTTGAATGTCCACCGCCCAATGGCCACTGCCACCGCCGCCATTTAAGGTAAACGGCGGGCTACCGGCAAAGGAAGTAAGACCCAGATCAGCCGCAAAGCCTTCGCTTAAGTTTGTACCAGCCGCCACATTATCAAATTGGCTCAAGGCCAAAATGTAATTGCCGGCCAGCAAGCTGCCGTAAGCATAAGACGAGGTATTTGAAATGACGGCTTCGTCAGCAATATTTTTTGCCACTGTATCAAACACCCAATTACCGGTACTTTTATCCCACAGCGATAGATAAGGGTTAAAGCCGCCACCGGGTATCACCTCGCCGGCCGCATTGGTCCCGCCATTAAGAGACAAAGTGTCGATCAGTACGGTACTTGAATCAGCCGAGAGCAAAAAGTCAAAAAACTGCACGTCACTGTCATTGGAAAAACTGCCGGTGAAACTGAAGTTGGCTAAAGTTGCATCAGCAGAAACCGCTTGGCTGCTACACAGCAATAGCGCAATTAAGCATTTTTGGAAAGTCAGGGGGAAATTAAGAGCAAGTCGAACATTAAAATAATGCAACTCAGCCAACCTGGGTGATAAAGGTTCTGGAGCTTTCCGTCCTTATTTCACAATAAGTTTGGCTATGTCGTCCGTGACACATGCAACCCAGTTGAGGGTTGACACGTTTAATAATCCGACTTTAATACATATTTATTATGTTGGAATTGCATTAATACAATAGCAGATTCTGTTATTTTGTCATTAATTACATTATTTTAATATTGTTACAAGAAATGATTGATCACTAAGGACGGCACTATCTGGATGGGATGGGATGGGATGGGGATTTTTACTCCTATGCCGGTCGAGGTTTGCAACCCCGACTGAAATGTTTGAAGGCTTCAATAACCCGGTACGGCGCAATCCATAACGTGTAAGACGCCCAATCCATAACCCGGTAAGACGCAATTTCATAGGGCGCAATAGGCGATAGCCGTATTGCGCCGCATGAAAGGCATAATTGTCCTCAATTACTTTGTTACAATGTGGGCATAATGAGGGTTATCAATGCCTGACTATCGCCGTTACCGCATTCCAGGCGGCACTTACTTTTTTACCGTCAATCTGTTGGAGAGGTCTCCTAATGATCTATTGATCCGCCCTATTGATGTCCTTCGGCAAGCGGTCAAAGAAACCCGTAAACGCTGGCCTTTTCACATTGATTCTTGGGTGGCTCTTCCCGACCATTTGCATTGTATTTGGACACTACCTGAAGGCGATGATGATAATTCCAACCGCTGGCGAGTCATTAAACAAACGTTTTCTAAGGCATTGCCCATGATCGAACGGCGTTCTGCCGTGCGTGTTGCCCGAGGCGAACGAGGAATTTGGCAACAGCGGTTTTGGGAGCACTTGATTGTTGATGATGCCGATTATGCGGCGCATGTCGATTATTGCCATATCAACCCGCTAAAACATGGCTTGGTTAAACGGGTGGCGGACTGGCCTTATTCGACATTTCACCGGGATGTGGCGAGAGGGCTTTATTCGAATGACTGGGCAACCTCAATACTCTTGCTTGATGTTGAGGGGAAACGTCGTTGAACTCATGCGGCGCAATACGGCTATCGCCTATTGCGCCCTATGTATTGCAACTTATCGGGTTGCTCTGATTTTTCCAACCAGCTTTTTTTATCCAATTGTCTTTGATGTTGTGCGTTGATTTTGGCGGTTTGCTATCGCGAAACCGCCATGCACTCTAAAAATGAGTTACCATCAGATTTATAATTATAATTAATGTATGCTTTCGTCAAACCTCATAAATAAAGGTATTTGACAATGAATATTTATATTAAGCATCCCACCTAACATGCGGGACGGGGTTTGTAACCCCGACCCAAACGTTTGTTGTTGCCGTTATCTCTTTAACATGAAAGAAATTTTTGTGGAAAGAAACATGCCCGCCAGTGTTTTTTGATACAATTGCCCACTGTTCCGGGTATCGTAATAGTTGGGGGACGGGGTTGCAAACCGCGTCCCGCTTCGTGCCGACCGGATAGGCTAGCCCATGCAAACTATTATGGAACTAACAGGACTTGATGAGTAAAAAATCATGTCATTGCTGCCAAAAAAGGGTTGAGTGACTTAACATAAAAAAATGAAAGCCGTGGCTAACAGCAATTTATGTAAACCAGCGGGGCTTCCCCCATTGATTCCTATAACCTTGGTCTCATTAGGCTGAATTAAATGAAATTTCTTGATATAAAAACAGATTTTGCGTTCAAAAAAGTCTTTGGTAGTGCTGATTCAAAAGATATTTTAATCAGCTTTTTAAATGCAATAATAGATTTTGAAAATAATCGTAAAATTCAGGACTTAGTGATTGTTGACCCTTACAACATCCCAATGTTGAAGGGGATGAAAGATACTTATGTTGATGTTAAAGCCGAATTGGATGACGGTAGTCGGGTGATTATTGAAATGCAGGTGCTGAATCACGAAGGTTTTGAAAAAAGAGTTTTATATAATGCGGCAAAAAACTATTCGATACAATTAACAAAAGGCGACGCTTATCATCTGCTTAATCCCGTCATTGCGCTAACAATCACCGACTTTGTCCTTTTTGAGGGCAATCCTGAATTAATCAACAATTTCAAGCTGATAGAAAAGAAACAGTTTATTGAATATAGCGATGATATAGAACTTATTTTTATTGAATTGCCAAAATTCACCAAACATGAAGATGCGCTTGAAACGATTCAGGATAAATGGCTTTATTTTATAAAAAATGCAGGTGATTTGGATTACATCCCTAATAATCTCGATCATGAATTAAAAAAAGCCTTTAATATTGCCAATGAAGCCAATTTAAGCCCGGAAGAGCTAGAGCTTCAGCATAAAAAGAGGGACTGGATTTATATTCAAAAGAGTTCGATAGAACTTGCCACTAAAACCGGGTTGAAGCAAGGTTTGGAGCAAGGTTTGGAGCAGGGTTTGGAGCAAGGTTTAGAAAAAGGCCGCGAAGAGGGTATAGACAAGGCATCAAAAACCATTGCCGTTAATTTGCTTGGCAAAGGCATTGATATCGCTACCATAGCGGAGGTGACTGGTCTGACTGAAGCAGACATTAATAACCTTTCACAAAGTGAGTGAGCCAGGTAGATACTCTGTTTAACCCGTAAGGTGGATTCGCCGATAGACATTCCACCATAACGTGGCAACTCGGTAAGGCATAAAGCAATAAGCTGAAATTAAATTTATAAAACGGGGTGATGGTAGCCCATCACACATGGCAATTGATGCGCTCCGTACCTCAGCGCGAGATTTATGTACGAAACGGTTCAAACAAATAATACTGAATTGGAATTATGGTGCATTTTATGAGAACAATTAAATTTACCTCATGGCAAGACGATAATTTTTTTATACTCACCGTTCGTTCAATTTTGCCGCCGGTTCATGAAATTATGGCAGCCTATTACCATTTGCTATGGAAACATCACTGAACATAACGAGAATCGAACGCCCGG
>JBAXXH010000266.1:0-4155 GCA_037127995.1 Methylococcaceae bacterium
TAAGCCAGTAAGCGGCGTAAATTGGTTTGTTGCAAGGCAATCAATGCGCCATAAATAAGGGTAACCGCACCTAAAATCCCCAAGGCCCGACTGTATTCAACCGCAGCAGACGGTGCTAAAGGCAGGGCATAGCGCCATATCCCGTAAACGCCGAGCTTTAGGCCGATTAAAAGGGCGGTTGTTTGCGTGGGCCCTTCCATAGTAACGGTGGGCAACCAGGTGTGAAAAGGTATTAAGGGCGCATTAACGGCAAAACCTGACAGCAGCAGAAAAAATACCATCGCTTGCAAGTTATCCGGCAACGGCGTTTTCAGGAGTTCCGGCAAGCTGAAGGACAGATTCTGAGGAATGGCACCATTCATGGCAGCAGCGTGATTAACGGCCAGCAGGATAATGGCAACTAATAACGGGATGCTGCCAAACAGCATAAACAGGGTATATTTCATTGCCGCGTTGCGCCGCATCGGGCCTATGCCCCAGTGGCCGATCAAAAAGAAGATGGGCGGCAACGTCAGTTCCCAGAATAAAAAAAACAGTACCGTATCCAGCGCCAAAAATACGCCGAGAGTGACGCTTTCCAGCGCCAATAACAGGGCAAAATGAAATCGGTGCAGGTGTTGTACCGAATTCCAGGAAGCCATAATCGCCATCAGCGTCAACAGGGCTGACATCGGTAAAAATAAGACCGAAATGCCATCGATACCAATCAAAAACTCAATATTCAGGCCGGGTATCCAGGCATACTGTTCGACCTGTTGAAAGAGGTTGCTTTCAGAAGTATTAAACAAGGCCAACACGATGAGTGTCAGGATCAGTTCGAGACTGGCAAAAGCCAAGGCGATCTTTTTGGCCTGTTTGATGTTGCAGGTAACGCCGGTTGCAATGGCTCCCAATAAAGGAAGCAGAATAACAAGGCTTAGCAGTGGAAAATCGGCTTCATTCATGTTGTTCGTTCTTGATTCGCGGATTTATTTTATCGGTCTTTTGGCTACTGTGCATGGGGTAAAGTTCGCTCAGATCGGTCGCCTCCTGCTCTATATAATCCAGCCATGGCGCGGTGTAAAAGCCGGTAACAATCAGTAATGAGCAAATTACTCCGGTGATAATACGCTCTTTTCTTACCGGATGATCGCTGCTGCGGTAAGCTTTATGCACGCGTTTGGGGGTTGCTATAAATATCTGTTGAAAAGCCCGAAGCAGAAAAACCGCCATAAACACGTTGCCTGTTAATATTGCAATCGCCAGTAACCAACCGTATTCTTCAATAACGCCTTCAATGAGCAAATGCGCTGCATTATAGCCTGGCGTACCTGGCATAACCATCGTGCTGAGTGCGGAGATTAAAAACAGCAAGGCGATGGCGGAACGGGTATTAAACAGTCCGCCCAGACGCGGGATAAAAGTGGTGCGTGTGCGTTCATAAATCAAACCCACACTCAACAGCATGCCCGCTGTGGCTAGTCCATAAGTAATGGATAATAACTGGCTGCCTTCCAGACCGTATTCGTTAAAACAGAAAAGTCCAATAACCAACATTCCCGTATGACTAACGACAGCAAAGGCCAGCAACCGGCGGCTATTAATTTGCATCAGGGCCAGTAACGCGCCATAAAAAATACTGATCAGACTTAAGGTCAAGACAAATCCTGCCCATTGTTCAGCGACGCCTGGAACGAGTGGCAAAATAAAACGAATGACGGCATAAATGCCCAGTTTTAAGCCCGCCATAAAAATGGCGCAACTGGCCACTGTGCCTTGTTCCGCAAGTAGCGGCAGCCAGCCATGAAACGGAAATAACGGCATTCGAATGGCGAAACCAAAGAACAGGAGTACAAAAATCAATACTTCGTCATGTAAATAGGCATTGTTCTGTTTTATTGTCACCCAGTCAAACGTTAGCGCATGATCTGAATCAATTAAACCAAAAGCCAGTAACATAAAGCCGGTCAGAGTCATTAGCAAACCGCTGCCCCAATATTGCAGCAGCAGGGTGACGACCCAGCGTCGGTTTTGTCCGGTTCCGGTATGAGTGGTCAATAAAACGACCGGGATAATTTCCAGCAGACACCATAGCCAAAATTGCATCAGGTTAAGTGCTGCAAAAGCACCGATTAACAGGCCTTCATAACCCAGAAGGCAGGCAATGAACAGCCGGTCCGTGACAGGTCGGCTAATTAAGGTATAAACTAGAACCAGCAAGGTTAAAACAGCGGTTAATGGAATAAATAAAATATTCGCGCCATCAACGCCGACACAGTAACTGAACCAGCCAAAGTGAAGCTGTTCGGCCAAATGAATGCCGGGATTACCTGAATCGAAAATAGCCAACAGATAAAGGCTGAGTAATACGGTCAACAGCGTTCCGGCAAAGCCAATGCGCAGGGCAATAGTAGACGAGCGTGAACGCAGAATTGCAACCATGGCCGCAAGCGGAACCAGTGTCAATGCACTTAGCAGCGGGAAGGCCGCAGATTCTGACCAAGGCGTAACGGTAATATCCATCAAAGGTAAATCCACAACAATTCGATTGATAATTTTTTTGATAGTCTGTTTATAAGCATTGCGGGCTTAATTGATGCCCTGCTGGGTGTCATTGGTATTTTAAAATACAATCAACAATGTTATTAATACAAAGAGTACCAGATAACGCGGTCTTAAGATTAATTGCTCGAATTGATTGGCTGCGTGTCCCAGTTTTCGACCCTGGGCTCCCGCCCTATTTTCTTGCCGTTGCGTCCGTGATGATAGGGCGCGAATGGCAGAGGCAGGTGCTCTCATAATCTGATCAAGAATATGGTCATCAAAATAGCCAAGATCGTGCGCCAGTCGTTGAAGCGGTCTTACCAAAGTCCAATCGGTTATTGGATCCAGCCAGAAACGCTGTAATGACGCAACATAAGCCCGGCGTAGTCGGCCGATGAAAGGAGTAAGCGGTTTTACGGGATTGCCCAGTCCAGCGTGCATCAATGACGGTGCGGTTAAGAACAGATAGCAACGAACTACCGCATGGGCGCAAAGGTGCCAACTGGCCAGTTGCCAAAAGCCCAAGCCACAGGCCAGAAACATCAGACCCAGTTGACCTGATGTGGCAAAAACCAGCGAATTTTTCACATCCGTTTGGGTTAAGCCAACGATAAAGCTATAAACGGTGGTTATGCCGCCGACTACTGCGAGCACCGCCATAGCAAATGGCGCTTGTTCAAAAACGGGTTGTAACACACAGACAAGATAAACACCGGCGTGGATCATAATCGCGCCATAAAATACGGCACTTGAGGGTATTGGCCCTTCCATGGCCCGTGCCAACCAGAGTGTGAAGGGTAGTTGCGCTGATTTTGCAAATGCCGCCAGAGCAAAACACAGGGCAATTCCGGTCGCTTCACCCCTGCTGAGTTGTGCCGAAACAGCATTCAAATCGTTCCAGTTAATACTGTCGGCCCACGCATAGCTTAATGCTGTCCCCAGAATAAAACTTGCATCACCGATACGGTTAGTTATAAAAACCCGCGTGGCATTAATAGTCGCAATCGGGCACTGGTAGGCGTAGGCGATCAACAGGTAAGAACAGAGTCCGGCAATCTCCCAGCCGAAAAAAGTACCGACTGCATTGCCCGATAACACCAGTAACAGCATACCCGAAGCAAACAGGCTCAAAATAAAGAAAAAGCGGTGGAAGCCGGTTTCCCTGTGCATGTAATTGATGGAAAAGTGCATGACAATAACTAACAGCACAGAAAACAAAGCGGCTAATCTGACATTAAAACCCGTGGTGATGAAATTTACCTGAATGCTTAAAGTATCACTGCTTAGCCATTGCCCTACATTCAATTGCCCCGTGTTTTTGTTGAGCAAGTCAGCGCCCAGCAATACCAGGGCCAGCAGGCAGGACATGCTGATAGTCCACATGGCGATAATTGCGGTTGTACTTTCACTGGCTGCACCGCGAAGTGCGCCCGATAACTGACCGATGCCGATCAGTGCGGCCGCGATAAAGGGCAGTAAAGGAATGAGAACGACTAAGGCATCCATAATTCTAAAACCTTCATGCGTATTAATAGAGAGTTATTCACCACGAAGACACGAAGTTCACGAAGAAAAGCCGGCACCCTTCATTTTCCAGTTTACAGTTTAAAAAAAGCCTCTTAAGTGTTGTGA
>JBAXXH010000267.1:0-4139 GCA_037127995.1 Methylococcaceae bacterium
ATGGTATTCAAAGTGGGGTCGACTTAAAATCCTAGAGATCTGGGTGTCTGAAGTTGTTTTGGAAGGCATCACGATTGTTGGCAAGTCGTTGCGCGAACATTTTGAGGTAATCAATCACAAAGAAGCGATTGATTACGTCGAAGCCATTGTGCAGGGCCTGGACGGTTTGAGTGAATGGCAAATCAAATCCATACAGCATTTGGTGTTAAAAAATATCGACAGCAAAAATGCAGGAATCTACCGACAAGAAAACGTGGTCATTGCCGGAGCGGAGCATTTACCGCCACACTTTTTGAAAGTCCCTGAAGCCATGACGGCATTAATTGACGGTTATCAAAAGACCGGACAAGTGCATGCAGTAGAATGCGCAGCGCGTCTGCATGTCGATTTTGTTGGCATCCATCCTTTTGTTGATGGCAAAGGCCGCACCTCGCGTTTGTTAATGAATTTTGAATTGATGCGGCGGGGCTATTTGCCGGTTATTATTTCAGTTGAACAGCGTTTGTCGTATTACGAGGCTTTGGATACGGCACATACGCGTGGCGATTATGCGCCGTTCATTGGCTTGGTGGCAGACTTGGAGCAAGCGACGCTGAAAAGATATTTACGGGTGATTTTGGGTGATGCCTGAGAATCGGCCGTGCGAAACAATACATTTTATATTGAGTGAGTTTTCCACTCTTGTTACCCCAGCCAACACGATCAGATAATCGGTATTCTTATTATGAAATACAATGCCATCAGTCTACCAGACAAGCTTTGCCAGCTACAGACGAGGTTTTTATATTCGACAACGTTAGCGGAAGCGCTTGGTATTTCAAGACGAACGCTTCTCAACTGGCGGCAGAAGCTTGAGTCGATCCCAGCCAAGTATCGTCTGGATATTGATGTGTTGTATTGCCGGCATTTTTTGATTCCTGAATGGGATGTTCCCAAACAAAATTTTGATGTCTTTTTGTTGCCGGATTCCATGCCTCACAACGAAGCGCTGTTTTTGCCCTTTCTGCGTCGCTTGAGTTATGGCACGATTGAAATAGAAACCGATATGGCGAAAGCCGATTTTGATAATATTATTGATGGAAAAAAGCTGTTCAGGAACATGGACAGGCAGACTTTTCATGAAGGCTTTAATGCCTTTATGACGCACAAGCAACTTTTATTTTAATTCATCTGTTTGGCGATGATAATGGCCGTCTGGGACGCGCTTTGGTGATGGCACAGTGCTTGAATGCCGCCAGTATTTGATGGCGAGAATAGGGCGATGTATTATGCGTCGATGCAACATGCCATGAAGCATGGCCGCTACGCGCCCTTGGTCAGGTTGTTTTATGAGGCCAGTAAACCGATTAAATAGATGTATTGCTCGAGACATAAAAACCATAGGCAATAAAATTTGAGCAGTAAAACAAGCGAACTGACTTTTCAAAACGACATGATCAAGTTTTGTTACCTGCCAACCTGTTAAATATTCTGGCCCGCTTTGTGCATTTGCAAATCGAATAAAAACTGAAGTTGGCAGGCTAAACGGTTACTGTTTTTTCAGCCGATACAACGCCGAAATATCTTCGTCACCATAACCTTCAGCCATTAACTGTGCATAATGGGTCACTGTCATATCGGTTATCGGTGTTGAAAAACCGGTTTGAGCGGCCATGCTTTGGCAGATTTTTAAATCCTTGTGATGCAGCGCCAGTTTAAATCCGGGGGCAAAAGTGCCTTGGGTCATGGTCGAACCCCGATGTTGCAAAAACCAGTTGCCTGAGGCACCACCAGAGATAACATCAATCACTTTGTCCAACGCCAAACCTTGAGCTTGCGCAAAAGCGAGTGCTTCCGTAACCGCCTGATTAATGCCTGCGCACATGATTTGATTGACGGCTTTGGTGGCTTGTCCCGAACCGGTAGCGCCTATATAAATAATACGCGCAGCCAGTGCTTCCAGAACGGGGCGGACTTTTTCCAAGGCTTCCACATCACCGCCTACCATCATCGCCAGTGTGCCATTCTTGGCACCTTCTACGCCGCCAGACACCGGCGCATCCAAAAAGGCGACCAGTTTTTCTGCCAGAATCGCGGCGGCTTTTTGGGCTGTTTCACTGCTGACGGTAGACATATCAACGACAATAGTGCCGGGTTTAACGGTTAAGGCTATTGCCTCAACTACGCTTAAAACGTCCTGATCGGCTGAAACACAAATCAGCACCAGATCAACGTCTGCTGCCAGCGCTTCCGGTGAATCAAAAACCGCCACTTTAAATTCTTCCGTTTTTGCGACAGTACGATTATAAACAGCGGTTAAAAAGCCTGCTTTGGCAAGGTTTCTGGCCATTCCCAAACCCATTGCGCCCAAGCCGATCATGCCTGTTTTCATATTATTTTCCCAGATAAGTGTAAGACGTTAAACCGGCAATCAGTTCTTGTTCGTAGTCTTGGCGTTGTTGCTCACTGAGATTACTTTTTGCCAGCTTGTCCCGGTAAGCCGTTTTTAAGTCTTCGCTACTGATATGTACATAGTCCAGTAAATCGCTGACATGCTCGCCTTCCTGCAAGTCATAAAAATGATAGCCGTTATCATCCAGTTTAATATTAATGGAATGCGTGTCGCCAAACAGGTTGTGCATGTCCCCCAATATTTCCTGATACGCACCCACCATAAAAAAGCCGATAAGATAAGGCGCATTGCTGTCGATGTCATGCAAGGGCATGGTATTTTCAAGATTTTGTCCATCGATATATTGATCAATACGGCCATCGGAATCGCAGGTTAAATCCTGAATAACGGCGCGGCGCGTGGGCTGTTCATCCAGGCGGTGAATGGGCATGATCGGGAAGATTTGATCAATTCCCCAAATATCGGGCATGGATTGAAACAACGAGAAATTGCAAAAAACCTTGTCGGCCAGCTTCTCGTTTAATTCCTCTAAAATAATGGCTTCGCTTTGGGTGTTGGGATTGAGTCGGCTTTTAATTTGCTGACATAAAAGAGAATAATTATTCTCGGCCTTGGCCAGTTCGGTAATGCTCAATTTATCTTGGGTAAAGCGGGCACGCGCTTCTGACAAGGCAAACTGCGCGTCATGGAAATGCTCAACCAGATTATGGGCAACGGGTAACGCCAGTAATTCGGTTTTGTTGGTATAAACCGATTCAATATCCGTCACATTGGTAATTAATACGGCATGATGTGCCGTCAGCGCACGACCGGATTCAGTGATAATATCCGGTTGTGGCATCTGTTTTTCAGCACACAATTCCGCAAAACTCCGGACGATATTTTGGGCGTATTCATCCAGACTGTAATTGATTGACGATTCACGACGCGAACCGCTACCATCATAATCAACACCCAACCCGCCTCCTGCATCGACGATTTTTATCTGTGCGCCCAAGCGGTGTAGTTCAACATAAAACTGTCCGGCTTCTTTCAGGGCAATTTTTATGTCGTGAATATTGGCAATTTGCGAGCCCATGTGAAAGTGCAAAAGCTTCAGGCTGTCCAGCAAATCGGTTTGTTTTAAGCGTTCAATGAGTTGTAGCACTTCATGGGCATGCAGGCCAAACTTGGATTTTTCACCACCGCTGTTTTGCCATTTTCCGGTACTGATACTTGAAAGTCGAACCCTAACGCCCAACTGTGGCTTAATGTTTAACTTGGCCGCTTCTTCAATAATCAGTTCAAGTTCTAGCGGTTTTTCAATGACCAGATAAAGATTCAACCCCATTTTTAGGCCGATTAGTGCCAAACGAATATAGGCTCTATCTTTATAACCATTACAAACCACAACGCCTTTATTGGACAGCGCCATAACGGCCAGCAATTCCGGCTTGCTGCCGGCTTCCAAACCAATATTGTCAGCCGCCAAAATACCTTCAATGACCTGACGCTGTTGATTAACCTTAATAGGATAAACCGGCGTGTATTGCCCTTGATAATTATTAGTGGCACAGGCTTTTTCAAAAGCCTTCGACAACCGTGTTACGCGATCTTTTAAAATATCAGTAAAGCGAACCAGCACCGGCAGTGACAAGTTTTTATCATTGAGCGATTGCGCAATCTCAAATAAATCCAGCTCAATCGCTTTATCCGAACTGGGTTTTACGCAGACATGTCCGCTGTTATTGATGGAAAAATAACCATC
>JBAXXH010000268.1:0-4123 GCA_037127995.1 Methylococcaceae bacterium
GTGACACCGCCCGGACTTTGATAACGGGATGAAAACGCTTTTTTTTAGCGGGTATCGCCATATCTTCGATAGTGACACCGCCCGGACTTTGATAACGGGATGAAAACCTAAGGTTTGTTCCTAGCTTGATTTTGTTTAGTTTAGTGACACCGCCCGGACTTTGATAACGGGATGAAAACTTTTTTTTTTTTTTTTCGTGACACCGCCCGGACTTTGATAACGGGATGAAAACAAACAGCAGGCACCGCAACCGCAATACCAATGGCGTGACACCGCCCGGACTTTGATAACGGGATGAAAACAACTTAAATATGCAGTGATTCTTTTTTTTTAGATGGAGTGACACCGCCCGGACTTTGATAACGGGATGAAAACCTTCTTATTCTCACGGGTTTTACCTGCTTTCACTTGTGACACCGCCCGGACTTTGATAACGGGATGAAAACGCCAAACAACTGGTGCTTAAAGCTGAAATTAAGAGGTGACACCGCCCGGACTTTGATAACGGGATGAAAACTTTAGTTTGAAGTTTTTTTTGTATATGAACCTTTTGTGACACCGCCCGGACTTTGATAACGGGATGAAAACCAGTGCCGGGGTAAGCGGCGTGCATGCCGGCAAGAGTGACACCGCCCGGACTTTGATAACGGGATGAAAACAATTTAAACAAAACCCAAACTACAAAAAAATTGAGTGACACCGCCCGGACTTTGATAACGGGATGAAAACTTAACGATTTTGTTTTCTCTTTTTTCTTTATACCTACGTGACACCGCCCGGACTTTGATAACGGGATGAAAACGACATATTTTATTGTATGCTCTTATCTGCTATTTCTTGTGACACCGACCGGACTTTGATAACGGGATGAAAACAAAATTATTTGTTATTTCACTTTTTTCATTTTAAAGTGACACCGCCCGGACTTTGATAACGGGATGAAAACTTAGTAATAAACATTAATCGGCAATTGTCCTCAAGTGACACCGCCCGGACTTTGATAACGGGATGAAAACAAGGAAACTATCGCCATTTGTATTTTCGTACCGCACGTGACACCGCCCGGACTTTGATAACGGGATGAAAACATCATCTATTTGTTGCCACTACCAGCCACTTCACCTGCTGTGACACCGCCCGGACTTTGATAACGGGATGAAAACATATCCCCCGCTCTGGGCATTATGGAATCTTTGCGTGACACCGCCCGGACTTTGATAACGGGATGAAAAGCTTGTGCCGGTGCGTGTTTTCAGGTTAAGTAAGCCCATCTATTCCAGACCAAGGAATTCCCATGCAAACAGCGCAATTGTCCGATGCCTTGACCGATTTCAATTTACATCAGGCCTGGAGCAAGGTGTATGAAAACCAGGGCTGTGCCGGTGTGGATCGGCAAACACTGGCGGCGTTCGCCGAACACTTGCATCTTAACCTTGAGACCTTGCGTGATGAGGTCTTGCATGAAACCTATCAACCCCTGCCTCTGCTCCGTGTAGAACTGGAAAAACCAACAGGCGGAAAGCGACCCTTATCGATTCCAAGCGTGCGTGATCGGGTGTTGCAAACCGCCGTCACCCGCGTTATTGAACCAGTATTTGAAGCCGGGTTTGAAGATTGCAGCTTTGCTTATCGCAAGGGGCGCAGTGTCGAGCAGGCGGTAAACCGCATCCAATGTTTGCAACGCCAAGGCTATCAATGGGTGGTGGATGCCGATATTCAAAGTTTTTTTGATAATATTGATCACACCCTGCTGATGCAGGAAGTCGGCAAACTGATTGCTGATACCGGCCTGTTACGGCTGATACAGCAATGGCTGCAAGCCTCCGTGATTGATGGCGTGCGGCAATTTTCCATGCACAAAGGTGTTCCCCAAGGCTCGCCGATTGCACCGTTACTGTCCAATCTGTATTTGGATCATCTGGACGAAGCGTTGCTGGACAACAATTTATGTCTGGTACGTTTTGCCGATGATTTTTTGATTCTCTGCAAAAGCCAAGACCGCGCTGAACAGGCTCTGGAAATCACCGATGACCTGCTGGGTCAATTACGGCTAAAGCTCAACACCCGCAAGACGCAGATTGTGCATTTTGATCAGGGCTTTCGTTTTTTGGGGGTGCAGTTTATCCGCTCGCTGGCTTTTAAAACCGAGGCCGACGCGCCTGATTTACTTGGCTTTTTGCCTGTTGATAGTGAAAAGGTTACGCCCGTATCAACGGCGCAAGTGCAAATGCAGCCGCTATCCGTTATGGAACTTGCCTTTTCTGAGGCTAATTTAAATGCCGGAGATTTCCCCATCCGCGAAGACAGCTTTGAAAGCATGGAACGTTCCGATCAAGAAGGCCTACCCTCTGACCATGAGCCGCTGCTGCGCACCCTGTATTTGCTGCAACACGGACAAGTATTAGGCAAGGAATCTGAACGGCTTATTGTCAGGCAAGAACAAACAATAGTGCGTGAAATTCCCGCTATAAAAGTCGATCAAATTATGGTGTTCGGCAATACCCAAATCACCACCCAGGCCATGCAGTTTTGTCTGCAAGAACGCATACCGATTTATTTGCTGTCAGGCCAAGGCCATTATTACGGCGTCATTGACTCCTTTAGCACCGAACCCGTGCTGCTCCAACGCGAGCAATTTTTACGCGCGGATGACCCTGCCTTTTGCCTGAAGATGGCCATTGCCTTGGTGCAGGGAAAAATAGCCAACAGCCGCCTGATGCTGCAACGTCTTGCACGTCGGCATAACGCCGACGTTTTAACGGCGGCGGCAGCGACGCTTAGAAACACGTTGACCAACCTGCCCGGTGCAAGCTCGTTAGACGAACTGCGAGGCTTTGAAGGCAATGCTGCCAAAGTCTATTTTCAAGCCTTGTCAACAAGCCTGGATAGCTCTTGGGGTTTTAGTCAGCGCGTCAGGCAGCCGCCTACCGACGGCATAAATTCCATGCTGTCTTACGGTTACACGCTGTTGTTTTACAATATCTATTCCCTATTGTGTTGCCGTGGCCTCAATCCGCAAGTCGGTTTTTTACATGCGTTGCGACCCGGACATCCGGCGCTGGCATCGGATATGGTGGAAGAATTTCGGGCGCTGGTGGTGGATGCCGTGGTCTGGAAACTGGCATTAAACCAACACCTGACGCCCGATGATTTCGACTATCCAAAAACCGCAGGTGAGGGCTGTTTGCTTAAGCCCCATGCTCGGCAAGTGTTTATCAAAGCCCTGGAAGAAAAGCTCAACTCGGCCATTACCCACCCCGGCACCGGCATACAGCTCGATTACCGGCGCTGCATGGAATACCAGGTGCAACAGCTAGCCGCCGTCATACGCGGCATGAAAACAGACTATCAAGCCATGGTGTTGCGATGACGCGTTTATGGCTGATTACTTACGATATAAGTGCTGATGACCAACGGCAAAAAGTACACAATATCCTCAAAGATTACGGCAAACGTGTACAGTACAGTGTTTTTGAATGTCACCTGAGCGACCGCCAGTTAAGCGTTCTACGCGCCCGTTTACTGGATGAAATAGACAGTGACGACAGTTTGCGCTGGTATCCGTTATGCGATTGGTGCTGCGAATTGGTGTTTTTTCAGGGGCTGGGTTTGCCGTCCGAAGATGAGGATTTTTTTCTGCAATGACCGCGTTTTATGTGATTTGCTTTGATATACATGACGACAAAAGGCTGCGACAAATATCCAATGAGATGGAGAACTTTGGCAGCCGCGTCCAACGTAGCGTGTTTGAATGCCATCTTGAAGCCTTCCAGTTGCAGGACTTACAACGGCGGCTTGGCAGTTTGATGGAGCCAACAGAAGATCAAGTGCGTTATTACCGCTTATGCGGTAAAGATAAACAGCGTATTGTCATTGATGGCACCGGACGGGTTAGTACAGACCCGGATTTTACTATTCTCTGAATAGCCCGATGACTGTTAAGCTGCATTGTTGCAAAACTGGATGATTTTTAAAGTTTACTGTTAAATCGAGAACTTGCGAAAATATAAGATAAATCTCGCCGCATCTTCATTTATACTTTGAGCGGTTAGACTTTCAGTTTTTTAGGATCGGGTCGAGATAACGGGATTGCGCCCGTTATCCCTCCCACACCACCGGACAT
>JBAXXH010000269.1:0-4101 GCA_037127995.1 Methylococcaceae bacterium
CGGTTACCCAAGAACATTCTGTTTGCAATGTTAAACAGAAAATTACGTGGATATTTTCTTGATACTGGACAGACAGAAAAAGCCATTATTTCAATGGCTAATCTTTTAGCTTGTGGTTTGCTTCAGTCAGAACAAGACAAAGAAGGGGCTATTAATGTATTAAGAAACCGCCATAAGAAACAAGGGAGCAATGGTGGCAAAGGTAAAAAGGGCTTTAAAAAACCTATTAAGCAGTATATCGAAAAGGCCTATAAATCCCTTAAACTTAATAATGAACTTAGTCCAGGCAAAGCCGCACGCAGGATTTTAAAATTATTTACAGATGATAACGCGCAATCAATTTATAAAGAAGTTTATCCAGACAATGAACTTTGTCCCATTATTGCCATTGAATACAACAACAACGAAAAGAGATTTTTTTATTATGCTACTCATACCCCGGATAAAGAGGATTCCTTAAGCTTTGATAGATTAATTTTTATCATTAGAGAATTAAGGCTTGCCGGTGATCTTGATTGATAAACTTACTTAAAAAATAAAATTTGGAATAGCCGCTATTCAGAAATACACGTTGTTTTAATTACCCCAAGCCGCAAACTATAACAGTTCGCGGTGATTCTTCTTAAACTACGAATCAGGGTAAAACCATGAACCAGCAACAAAACGAAGTAATACAAACAGTATGGGCTTATTTAACAGTCCAGCAATTCACAACTAAGCACCCGGCTTTTACACTTGGCGGCTTAAGACATCAAATTTTTAACGAAACTACAAACGGCCTTGCTAAGTCCGGGGCTATCATCCGTAATGGGCGGCGCGTGCTTATCAATGAATCAAAATATTTTAATTGGCTGGAAGCACAAAACCAAGCGGGTGCGAAATGAGACAATCCGAAATGTACCCAAAAGGCTTGGCTTTAGATTCAAACATAGAAGCCGCTATTCGTATCGCAGAAGTTAGCGAGGAAGTTGAGACAAACTTAAGGCGCGAAAGCGGAGAAAATAACAATTTTATAACACCGATAATTGCCGGTTTTTGGGCACAAGGTGAAACACTAAAGGCGTTAAAGAGCTTCTTAAGCAACGGCACAAAATACCATACAGCACCGGCTTTATTGATTGAATCGCTTAAAGGTGCAAACAGCGCACAACAAGCAGCTTGTAACGCGGCTTTATCTGTTAGCTTTATTTTAGGCGACTGGCAACAATCCGACCACCCACGAATTGAAAAAACAGGGGCAATTTGTGAAGCTTTAATGTTGAGCCTTGAAATAAAACGCCTACTTAAAAAAATCAGACTGGCTTTGATTAAGGAAGGATTCCCATGCAAATAACCCCCGAACAAATTAAAGCGGCGATTGCACCGGCTGATTATTACCAAAATGAATTGCCGGGCGTAATACTCAAAAGACACGGCTGGAATGATGCTGGCTTGTGTGTTTTTCATGACGACACCCAAAAGGGTAGCTTTCGAGTAAACACAGAAACCGGCGCGTATTGCTGTTTTGCTTGCCGGATAAAGGGCGGGGATATTATCGCTTTTGAAATGGAAAAATACGGGCTTAGTTTTACTAAAGCACTGGACAAATTAGCGGGTGAGTGGGGTTTATCATGGTAGAAATTCCAAAGAATTACCACGGACACCCTTTAATTTATAGCTGGATATATCGGGATAAAAACAACAAGGCATTAGGTGCGGTTGCACGCTACCAAGACAAGACCGGCAAAAAAGAAACTGTACCCTTTTTTAATCGCACCGGTACAAATTGGACGGCGGGCATTGATCTAAACCCACGGCCTTTGTTTGGCCTTGAAAAACTGGCAGCACACCCAAAAGACAAACCGGTTTTCATTGTAGAAGGTGAAAGATGCACGGCGGCTTTGCATGGCTTGGGGTTATGTGCCCTTACTTCGTTGGGCGGTTCACAGGCGGCTAAAAAATCAGACTGGACAGCGTTAAATGGTTTTGAATTGGTTTATATGTTCCCTGATTTTGACGGGGCAGGCGAACACTACGCGCTTGATGTACTTGAGTTATTGGCAGCCTTGCCAGAACCCCCCAAAACTAAAACGGTACGCTTGCCGGGGCTTTTACCGGCTGGCGATGTGGTGGACTGGTTACAGTGCTGGCTTGATAATTGGGACGGTTACGCACCCATTACCGATGAATTACACGAAACGCTTAAGGCGAAGTTATGGGCGGAAATACAGAAACCAAGCACCGAACCCAAAGCAATAATTAATGATTATGCTTGGAATGTTCCGGGTGAAATTGTGCCAAAACTGCCCAAGGTTGCACCCTTATCCGCCGAGTTGATACCCGAACCGTTTAGGGACTGGCTGGCAGATGTTAGCCACAGGATGCAAACGCCGGGAGACTTTGCAGCGGTATCAAGCCTTGTTATTGTTGGTTCACTGATTGGCGTGGGGTGCGGTGTAAGACCCAAACAGCTTGATGATTGGGAGGTAATCCCGAACGTTTGGGGGGCGTGTATTGGGCGGCCTTCGGTTGTTTTAAAAAGTCCCAGCATGAAAGAACCCATGGGCTTACTTGATCGACTTCAGGCGGCTTTTGGTGCGATTTATGAACGTGAAAAGGCCGAAGGTGATTTTCAGGGCTTGATTGATGGGGCTGTTTTGAAGGACTTAAAGGCACAACTGGACAAGAGCGCAAAAGGTAAGGGAACTTTTAATAAGGACGAATTGCAACGCTTGCGGGATGAATTTATTGAATTAACTGAAAACGCAGAATCAGAACCGGCGCGGCGACTCTTAAAAACCAATGAAACATCCATACAAAGTATGACATTGTTACAGAATCAAAACCCACGCGGCCTGTTGGTTTTCCGTGATGAGCTAACCGGCTTGCTGGCACGATGGGATAGGGAGGACGGGGCAGACGAACGCGCCTATTTTTTGGAGGGCTGGAATGGTAACGGATCTTATACAGACGTTAAGATAGGGCGCGGGGTAACCGAAGCTAAAACGATTTGCATAGGACTTTTAGGCGGCATACAACCGGACAAATTAAAAAAATACTTACACCAAACACAACAAGGGGGTAATGATGGCATGATGCAACGCTTACAGCTTGCCGTGTGGCCTGATGAACCGAAGGTCTGGCAGTTAGTCGATATTAAACCCAATAAGGACGCAAAACAGGCGGCTTTTTTGATAATGCAAGCCTTGTCTGATATGGACTTTATAGGGCATGGAGCCACCCAAAACAGCCATGACGACCGGCCATACTTTAGATTTGATGATGATGCACAGCTAATCTTTAATGACTGGCTTACCAATTTACAAACCGTCAAAATAAAACAGGAAGATAACCCATTGATGATTGAACATTTTGGAAAATTCCGTTCTTTACTGCCCAGTTTGGCCTTAATTTTTCATTGCATTGATCTTGCAGACGGACGGGCAAGCGGTGCGATAACCAAACGCGCGGCTATGTTAGCGGTTGATTGGTGCGACTATCTGGAAACGCACGCACGGCGAATATATGCCATGGCAGAAAGTCCGGGGCATGAAGCGGCGGTACGCTTGGCAGACAAGATAAAAGCGGGATCTTTACCTAATCCATTTAACGCGCGGGAGGTTTACATAAAATGCTGGCATGGCTTGGGAGATAAAAAAGACGTGGAGGCGGCTTGTGATGCTTTGATGGATGAAAACTGGTTGAGGCGTGTAATGCTACCCAAACCAGCAACAGGGCGGCAACCATTACCGGAATTTCATATTAACCCGGCTATTTTATAGTCGATTCCAAAATCAAATAGTAAACAATGAAACCGGCTTTTGTTGGTTTTGTTGGTTTTGTCGGTGCGGGGTATCGCCATTTATATAAATTTGATACAAGGGCATGACGTGCGATTGATCGACTTGCCAGAACAACACGCGGGGGCTTTTGTTGGTTAAGTCGGTTTTGTCGGTGAGGGGTAACGCCATTTATATAAATTTAATACAAGGGCATGACGTGCGATTGATCGACTTGCCAGAACAACACGCAGGGGCTTTTGTTGGTTAAGTCGGTTTTGTCGGTAGGGGGTAACGCCATTTATATAAATTTAATACAAGGGCATGACGTGCGATTGATCGA
>JBAXXH010000270.1:0-4100 GCA_037127995.1 Methylococcaceae bacterium
GAAAAACTCAAGTGACATAGGTTCGAGAGGAATGGTTGGGTTGGACGCTTACGCTTCAATAATCTTGGTATGGGAAATAATATGCATGGTTTAATTATATCCCTATTTGGGATTAATACAACATTGGATAAATTCTGAAGCGTGACGAGGTTTGCAGCACCGTTATTCCTATTTTGAAGGTTATTGAGGCCTTCAAACGTTTCAGTCGGGGTTGTAAACCCCGACCGGCATGGGAGACCATACGCAAAAATCCAACGCTACTGTTATGTTACCGGTCGATAATTTAAAACAACTTATCCCACATTTCATCGACTTTTTTGATCACTTCCGGTGACATTACAATGGTTCTGCCCCATTCCCGAGTGGTTTCGCCTGGCCATTTATTGGTCGCATCAAAACCTACTTTGGAGCCCAAGCCTGAAACCGGCGAAGCAAAATCCAAATAATCAATCGGCGTATTTTCCAGTATGGTTAAATCCCGTGCGGGATCCATGCGGGTAGTCATCGCCCAAATGACATCTTTCCAGTTACGGACATCAATATCATCATCCACGACGATGACAAACTTGGTGTACATAAATTGCCGCAGGAATGACCAGGTTCCCAACATGACGCGTTTGGCGTGACCGGGATATTGCTTTTTCATGCTGATAACCGCCATGCGGTATGAGCAGCCTTCAGGGGGCAGGTAAAAATCGACAATTTCCGGAAACTGTTTTTGTAAAATGGGTATAAATACCTCATTTAAAGCAACGCCCAAGATGGCGGGTTCATCGGGTGGTCTGCCGGTATAGGTGCTGTGGTAGATAGGTGCCTGGCGTTGGGTTATTCTTTCAATGGTGAATACCGGAAAATCCGCGACTTCATTGTAATAGCCGGTGTGATCGCCATAAGGGCCTTCCGGCGCGAATTCATCTGGGTAGATAAAGCCTTCCAGAATAATTTCAGCACTGGCGGGTACTCGCAAATCATTCAGCAGGGATTTGGCAACTTCTGTTTTGCTGCCGCGTAACAAACCGGCAAAGGCGTATTCAGATAGCGAATCGGGCACCGGCGTGACGGCAGCAAGAATGGTTGCAGGATCAGCACCCAAGGCCACGGAAACAGGGAAGGGCTGACCGGGATGGGCGGCCTGGAATTCTTTAAAATCCAAAGCGCCGCCCCGATGCGCCAGCCAACGCATGATGACTTTGTTTTTTGCAATGACTTGCATGCGATAAATGCCCAGATTTTGCCGCTCTTTATTGGGCCCTTTGGTAATAACCAGCGGCCAGGTAATCAAGGGGGCGGCATCTTCCGGCCAGCAAGTCTGAATGGGGTAATCGCCCAAATCAATTTCATCGCCTATCCGAATCAGTTCCTGACAAGGCGGTGATGAAATCAGCTTGGGTGCCATATTAAGCACTTGCTTAAATACCGGAAATTTCTCCCACGCATCTTTCAGGCCTTTGGGCGGCTCGGGTTCTTTTAAGTAAGCCAGCAGCTGGCCAATGCCACGCAGTTCAGTGACCGATTCTGCGCCCATACCCATCGCGACACGGCGGGGCGTGCCGAACAGGTTGGCTAATACGGGAATATTGTGGCCGGTCGGGTTTTCAAACAGGAGCGCGGGGCCACCCTGTTTTAATGTTCGGTCACAAATTTCGGTCATTTCAAGATAAGGATCAACGGGGATGGTAACCCGTTTTAGCTCATCTTGTTTTTCCAGTTGTTTGATAAAGTCACGCAAGTCCCGGTATTTCATGCAGCGATGCCACAATGTCTGAGTAAGGCGTCAATGGTCGGTTTACGGCCTCTAAATTTGATAAATAAATCCATCGCGTTCTCAGTGCCGCCTTGCTCAAGAATGTTGGTCAAAAAAGCGTTGCCGGTTTCCCGGTCAAAAATACCTTTTTCTTCAAATAAGGAAAAAGCGTCACTGGATAAGACTTCCGCCCATTTGTAACTGTAATAACCTGCCGCATAACCGCCTGCAAAAATATGTGAAAAACCATGGGCAAAGCGGTTGAATTTGGGTGGTTTGGCAACGGCTACCTGGTCTCTGACCTGCTCCAGAATCTCATAGATGCGTCCGCCTTTTTCAGGGTCGTAATCTTTGTGAATCCTAAAATCAAACAAGCTAAATTCCAGTTGCCTTACCATAATCATGCCGGCCTGAAAGTTTTTTGCCGCCAGCATTTTGTTAAATAAGGACTCGGGTAAGGTTTCGCCGGTTTGAAAATGGCCTGAAATAAGCGCCAGTGCGTCTTGCTCCCAGCACCAGTTTTCCATGAATTGACTGGGCAGCTCAACCGCATCCCATTCCACGCCGTTAATACCGGAAACGCCCAAATGGTCAACCTGGGTCAGCATGTGGTGCAGGCCGTGACCGAATTCATGAAACAAGGTAATGACGTCATCATGTGTTAGCAGGGCAGGAACATCACCCGTAGGCGGCGTAAAATTACAGGTTAGATACGCGACCGGCGTTTGAATGGTGTCACCGACTTTTTTGCGACCTGCGCAGTCATCCATCCAGGCACCGCCACGTTTTTTGGAACGCGCGTAAAGATCAATATAAAACTGGCCGCGCAATTGACCTTTATCGTCTTGTATCCGGAAAAAACGCACATCGGGATGCCAGCTATCAAAGGCGTCAATTTCGGTTATATTTAAGCCGTACAGTTTTTCTACAACGGAAAACAGTCCGGGCAAAACGCGGGTGATGGGGAAGTACGCTTTAACTTCTTCTTGTGAAAGTTGGTAAAAATGCTGGCGCATTTTTTCCGAATAATAACCAAAGTCCCACGATTGAAGGTCATTGATACCGTGATGTTGCTCGGCAAATTCACGTAACTCAACCAGATCTTTACGCGCTTGTCGCCAGGATTTGTCTGCCAAATCTTCCAGAAAATTCATCACATCGTCCGGCTTGTTGGCCATTTTGGTGGCAAGAGACAGATCGGCGTAATTGTTAAAGCCTAATAATTGGGCTTTTTCATGGCGCAGTGCCAGGATTTGCTCCATGAGTAAGCTGTTGTCCCATTGCCCGTTTTGTGGGCCTTGGTCTGACGCGCGGGTTGAGAAAGCTTCGTAGTGTTCGCGGCGCAGTTCCCGGTCATCAGCATAAGTCATGACGGCTTGATAAGAGGGAAATTGCAGGGTTATCATCCAGCCTTCTTCATTGGCGTTTTCCGCTGTTTGTTTGGCACTCGCCATTGCCGAATCAGGCAAACCTGCCAAATCCTGTTCATGTCTGATCAGTTTGCTCCAGGCATTGGTTGCGTCCAGAATATTTTCTTCGTAGTTGCTGGCAAGACGTGATAATTCCTGGCTGATTTCTTTGTAACGCTGCTTTTTTTCGCTATCCAGATCAACGCCGGATAATTTAAAATCTCTTAAGCCATTATGGATGATTTTCTGTTGAGCGCTATCCAGCGTTGCAAAGGCAGTACTGTTAGCAATAATTTGATAGGCATTAAACAGTTGTTCATTTTGCCCGATTTCAGTGGAGTATTCACTGAGCTTGGGCAGGCAGGCGTTATAAGCCTCGCGCAGTTCATCCGTATTGACAACCGAATTGATATGACTGACCGGAGACCAGGCTTTGTTGAGTCGGTCTTCAGCATTTTCCAGCGGTTCAATCAGATTTTCCCAAGTATAGTCTGTGGTTGCCAGCAGATGTTGCTCAACAACGGCACGCGCTTCATCCAGGAGTTGCGTGATGGCGGGTTCAATGTGTTCCGGTTTTATTTGGGAAAATAAGGGCAGGGTGGCGTCGGATAATAAAGGGTTAGTCATGGTGTTGATTATATTTTATGGGTGCATTTAGGTGTTTTACAACACGAACGGATACTTTTGTGATGGTTCAAATAAACCACTGATTTGGGCGTAGTCAAAAATTATTTTTTTTGAGGGTCAAAAAATACAGCGGTTTTTGATAAATGATCGTGCCAACCGCGTCGGTTTTTATCAACAAGAATCCACAGAAAGCCAAGTCCGAAAAAGCCCCAAGAGGCAATGGCTGTGGTAAAACGGAGCAACGCTTGAGTCCAGCCAAGCGGTTTTTGATCAAGCGTCAGCACTTTTATTTTCCATGCACGCAAGCCTAATGTTTGTCC
>JBAXXH010000271.1:0-4084 GCA_037127995.1 Methylococcaceae bacterium
GCCGGACAGGCCGGACAGGCCGGACAGGCCGGACAGGCCGGACAGGCCGGACAGGACGACGCAGACACAGAAGCCGACGCACGCGTCGCGGCTCTTGAGCAGGCCTTGCTGGCCAAAGAAGAACACCTTCTGATCACCACCGAGGAACTGAGCACCGCCAACGAAGAACTCAAATCCACCAACGAAGAACTGCAATCCAATATCGAAGAATTGCAATCCACCAACGAAGAACTGGAGACCGCCAAGGAAGAATTACAATCCATCAACGAAGAGCTGTCTACGGTCAACACCGAACAGCAACTTAAGGTCATTGATCTGTCACGGATCAATAACGACATGATTAATCTGATGGCGGGCACCGGCATCGGCACCGTTTTTGTGGACTCAGCTATGCGTGTTGTGCGCTTTACCAGTGCCGCCAGCGAGATCATCAACCTGATCCAAAGCGATATCGGCAGACCCGTGAGTCATATTGCCTATAACCTGCAGAACTATTACAGTCTGGTTAAAGACATTCAGGAGGTACTGAATACCCTGATCCCCAAAGAGGCTGATGTGCAGTCTTTGACGGACAAGTGGTACACCATGCGCATATTGCCCTACCGTACCCTCGAAAATATAATCGAGGGCGCGGTAATCACTTTTGTTGATATTACTGAATCTGTGCGCACACGAGAGGCGTTAAAAAATGCCAATCAAATACTCCGTATGGCAGTCGTTGTTCGTGATGCAAACGATGCCATCACCATGCAGGATCTCAATGGCCGTATTCTGGCCTGGAATCCTGGAGCCGTGCGAATGTATGGCTGGAGTGAAGCCGAAGCACTGCAAATGAACGTATGTGATCGAATCCCTGAAGCACTGAGAGAGAATGAGCTAGCCAAAGTCCATCAGCTTAGCCTGACTGAAATTATGGAACCGTACTGTACACAACGACTAACACGAGAAGGTGCTATTGTAGAGGTATGGATGACTGCCACTGCTTTAAGGAATAAAGCCGGAGAGCTGTATGCGATTGCAACCACCGAACGGACAAGAGAAGCTATAATTAATTTAATAAACAAATCGGGCGATGCTCAACATGACTAAACAACTCGATAAGGATAACTTATCAATAAGCTCGGCGTTGACTCTTCGACGACAAGCCGAAAAAATCGTGCAGGCGCGCACTGCGCAGTCACTGCAAGCCCTAAAGACAATGACGCCCGAAGCAACCCGGCAAATGCTTTATGAGTTACAAGTTCATCAGATTGAACTGGAAATGCAAAACCAAGAGCTTCAACGGACACAGATGGAACTGGATGCTTCACGGGAGCGCTATTTCGATCTCTATGATCTGGCACCGGTAGGCTATTGCACCGTTAATAAACAGAGCATTATCCTGGAAATCAACCTCACCGCAGCTACCTTACTGGGCGTAGCTCGTTGGATTCTGCTTAAGCAACCGCTCTTTCGCTTCATCTTTAAAGATGATCAAGATATTTTCTACCTGCACCGCAAACAACTCTTTCAAACCCGTGAACCGCAAACCTGCGAATTGCGCATGGTAAAGCCTGACGGCACGCAATTTTGGGTGCAACTGACGGAGACCGCTGTGCAGAGCTATAACCGCGAATCTTTATTTCGAGTTGTACTAAGTGACATCAGCGAGCGCAAGAAGACTGAAGCTGAACTTGAACTGCACCGCTTTCATCTTGAGCAACTCGTTTCATCGCGCACCGCCGAACTGATAATTGCCAAGCAAGTCGCCGAAGCGGCAAACCTGGCCAAAAGTAACTTCCTGGCCAAAATGAGCCACGAGATCCGCACCCCGATGACCGCGATCATCGGCCTCACCTATCTGCTACGCCGCACCGGACTGGCTCCTGAACAAGCCGAGCGGGTCGGCAAGATTGATACCGCCGCCAATCATCTGCTGTCCCTTATCAACGACATTCTCGATATGTCTAAAATTGAAACCGGTAAGCTCGAACTTGAAAACACCGACTTTCAGCTCTCGGAAGTGCTCGAGAATGTCAGGCTTATAATCGACGAATCGGCGCATAACAAAGGGCTCTCTTTCCAAATTGGGGGTGATGCTGTCCCGCTATGTTTACGGGGCGACCCTATTCGCCTGCGCCAGGCTTTACTTAACTATGCGGGTAACGCCATCAAGTTTACCGACCAGGGTTCCATCATTCTGCGTGCTAAATTACTGGAAGACAAGGGTGACGAATTGGTGTTGCGTTTTGAGGTCGAAGATACCGGCATCGGCATTCCACCTGACAAGATGGCTGCCCTGTTCCTGCCCTTTGAACAAGTGAACACGGGCAAATACGGCGGCACCGGCCTCGGGCTCTCTATCACTCGACAACTGGTGCAAATGATGGACGGAAAAGTGGGCGTTGACAGCACGCCGGGGTCGGGCAGCACTTTCTGGTTTACTGCCCGCCTGCAACGCAGCCACGCCAGTAGTATGCCGACTATTTTCACCACCACGAATTCACGAAACGCAGAGATACAGTTGCGCCAAAGTTACCGTGGAATAAAGCTGTTGCTGGTAGAAGACAACGCCATTATTCGTGAAGTGGTTCAAGAGCTGCTGCGTGATGTGGGTATGGTAGTGGAGACCGCTGAAGATGGCCGTGAAGCCGTGGAAAAGGCTCAAACCCAAGATTATGATCTGATTCTGATGGACATGCAGATGCCCAATATGGACGGAATGGAAGCCACTCGCACTATCCGCCGCTTGCCCGGATGGGAAATAAAACCGATTGTGGCCTTAACCGCTAACGCCTTCATTAATGATCGTCGTGCTTGTGTCGAGTCGGGCATGAACGACTTTCTTGCCAAACCCCTGAAGCCGGAGTTGCTTTATACAACCCTTCTGAAATGGTTGCCGCCCGGAGTAACAAATGAGCCTGATGAAGCTGATCGAAAGCCCGATGGCACTGTACCAGACAACGATCTGTCTATTACAGCACAAATGCAGGCTCGGAAAACGGCTACCGAAGCTGCCCTGGTGTTAATGGCAAAAGTACCTGGTTTAAACATACCGTATTGCCAGTCATTACTGGGTGGCAATGCCGAAAAATTTCTGGAATTACTGAATCTTTTTATCGCATCCCACGCTCATGACATGACAGCACTGACGGCAAGCCTTGCAAAAGGCGATCACACAGCAGCCAAACGTCTGGTTCATTTGCTTAAAGGCACGGCCGCAACACTGGGAATTGATAGCCTGGCCGCCATGGCAAAACGATTGGAAGAGCTGTTGCGAGAGAGCCACGATGAGGCTATTCAAAGCGATGCTATCGACACTGAAATCAATAACATCAGTCTTGAGCTGACTGCCATTGCGGCGGCGTTGCAGACCTTATCCACCAGTCCTACGCCACCGAACACGCCGCCTGATCAAGAAACCCTGAAGACAGTTCTTAAGGAACTCGATACACTCCTTGCACAGAGTAACACTGCCGCCATCCCGCTATTTGAGACGCATGTGGCATCCCTACAAACCTTATTTGGCACCGCCTGTGAAAAACTTACCCAACAAATCAAACAATTTGAATTTGAAAAAGCACGAAAAACCTTGCAGACCATTTTAAAATAGTAACATAATAAAAATCACTGTAGGTCATGCTGCACGTGTCTTTTGAGTTAAGATTAGCAGACTAAGACCTACAAATAACGAACAAAACTTATCTCGCTCCTCCTCACTAAAAAACGTACACAAAATAAAAAAAGCGTTAGACATTTTATTCCCCACTTTAGTAATGGGGCATCAGGGGAATTTTAAAATTAAAGCGGCTCAGTTGTGTCGTGAACATTCAGCATAACCCCTCTAAACCTAAAAGCCGCAATTAATCAATGATGATAATGGCGTGCTACAAATCCGTGCCGCTCACTCTTTAATGACTTACCAATTGAAATCTCTATAAACCTAGAAAAATCATTTCGTCCACGAAAAACACAAAAAGCACGAAAAATTTCAAAGAGATACCAAGCGGTAAGCCGTCACCCAAAGGGTGAATAGCTAAATTAATATAACGTCAGACACCCTGATCTCTACTCAAAGCGTCCATTCAGTAGTATTAATAAAATA
>JBAXXH010000272.1:0-4076 GCA_037127995.1 Methylococcaceae bacterium
GCAAGAATAAAAGAGACTGAATTAAAAATTGAGTTGGTAAAGTCTGAATTGAAGCATGATATTGCCGAAACTAAAGCAGAATTAATCCGCTGGGTAGTGGGGGTCGGTTTATTGCAGATTACCATTATTACAGCGCTATTATTAAAGTTGGCAGGAACGCTTTAAAACCCGGTTATTACATCAACTGACCCAAGCATCATCAAAACGAATCTTTGCGTTTTCGTAACGCAGTAAAAACCGACACCGGCGATTGATTATCCAGCCCCAGGTTTTTTTGCAGACTGCGACTGTCTTCCCTAAAAAATGGATTGGTTGCTATTTCCTCGCCGATAGTCGAAGGCACTGTGGATTTATTGTTCAACCTCAATTGCGCCACTTCAAGCATTTTTTGTTGTGTGTGCTTATTATCCGGTTCAACGCTTAAAGCAAATCGACCGTTCGCTTGGGTATATTCATGCGTGCAATAAATTCGGGTTGACGGTGGCAAGGCTTTCAGCTTTTGCAATGATGTCCATAGTTGTTCTGCCGTCCCCTCAAACAACCTGCCGCAACCCATCACAAATAAAGTATCGCCGCAAAACAGCGCTTCATCTTTGGCAAAGTAATAAACAACATGCCCGCTGGTATGACCTGGCGTTTCAATAACCCTGGCCTGATGCTGTCCCAACGAGATAACATCACCGTCAACAACACCGCTATCAATAGCGGGAATTCGCGCCCGATCTGCTTGTGCAGCAATAATTTGGCACCCGGTTTTTTGCTTTAATTCCAGATTACCGCCCACATGATCCCAATGATGATGGGTATTTAGAATGTACGTCAATTGCCAGCCTTTTGCTTCCAGCACATCCAAAACCGGCTGTGCAAGCGGATCTACGGCAGCGGTTTCTCCCGAAATTAGGTCGTGAAGTAGATAAATATAGTTATCAGTTAAAACAGGGAGTTGTATGATGTCCAGCATGTCGTTATCTCCTCAAAATTCTCCTGCGTATAAACGGGAAATAAAATGCACGCGGTTAATCCGGATAGAACGCGTCCTCTATAAATTGTGCTAAATTCCAGGGGCAACATTCGGGAAAAACAGCTTTACTGATTTTAGTTTCCCGGGCTGCTTTAATGACCGCCAGCTTATAAGCATCGTTTATTATTTCATCTAATGCAGATTTTAAGCCAGGGTTTTCATTTAGCGTCTTGCAAAATTGAATTCTTTGTTCATCAATAGATAACTGCCAGCTTCTACCACGCCTTACCTCTTGATACTTCCATTTTAAAAGATGTAACAGTAAAATAGTTAATCGACTTTCAAGCTCCCGCTTTTCGCTTCTGCCCATTGATTCCACTTCTTCAATTAAATTATCAATATCCAGCTCCGAAAACCTGCCATTTTTTAATAACCCGGCTTGTTCTTGCGTCCAACTGTAAAAATCTTTTTCGTAATTAACCATGTCTTTTCTCCATATCAAAGGCCTCTATTGCTGCTTGTTATGCGACTGATAAATTCCCCCTGGATGCACGACAGATATCCAAGACCTTTCTTTATAAGTTTATGGAAATTCATCCACGCGTTAAATGCACAGCCATAACAACAATTAAACTGCCACAAATTCACAGAGTAAATTCATTAATAATCTGTAGCAACTGTTACCGGAGATATTGCAAGTTACCTAATCTATTTTACCAAACTCAACAACACACCGGCCGCTACCGCAGAACCAATAACACCGGCTACATTAGGGCCCATGGCATGCATCAACAAGAAATTATGGGGATTGCTTTCCAAGCCTATCTTGTTTGCTACCCTTGCTGCCATAGGCACGGCCGACACACCTGCTGCACCAATCAATGGATTGATGGGCGTGTCACTGAATTTATTCATGATTTTTGCCATAATAACACCCGCAGCGGTGCCAATAGCAAAAGCGACGGCACCCAGTGCCAAAATACCCAGTGTTTGTAGCTGTAGAAAAGCTTCAGCACTCAGTTTTGATCCAACTGCCAAACCTAAAAATATGGTGACAATATTAATAAGTTCGTTTTGTGCGGTTTGACTCAAGCGATCCACAACACCGGAAGCGTTCATTAAATTACCCAGCGCAAACATACCGATCAAAGGTGTCGCAGAAGGCAATAACAAAATAGAGAGAATCAGCAGCATCAACGGAAATACGATTTTTTCCGTTTTACTGACCGCACGCATTTGCTTCATTTCAATTTTGCGTTCATCTTCTGTGGTTAAGGCCCGCATGATGGGCGGCTGAATTAAAGGCACCAGCGCCATGTAGGAATAAGCGGCCACAGCAATGGCACCCAATAAATCAGGTGCCAGTTTTGAGGCCACATAAATAGCGGTAGGGCCATCGGCTCCGCCAATAATACCAATGGCAGCCGCGTCTTTTAAGCTGAATTCCAAACCGGGTACTGCGTTGAGCGCCAACGCACCCAACAAGGAAGCAAAAATACCAAATTGTGCCGCCGCACCCAATAGCAACGTTTTAGGATTTGCCAGCATGGGGCCAAAATCGGTCATTGCCCCGACCCCCATAAAAATCAGTAACGGGAAGATTCCGGCTTTAATACCAAAATAAAGGTAAGATAAAAGTCCGCCTTCTTCAGCAATGCCGGCAACCGGAATATTACTGAGAATGGCACCAAAGCCAATCGGTAATAACAGTAAGGGTTCAAAGCCTTTTTTAATCGCAAGAAACAGTAACAAAAAGCCAAC
Source organism: Methylococcaceae bacterium (assembly GCA_037127995.1). Taxonomy (GTDB): domain Bacteria; phylum Pseudomonadota; class Gammaproteobacteria; order Methylococcales; family Methylomonadaceae; genus Methylobacter_C. The sequence continues at coordinate 2,723 of JBAXXH010000272.1, forward strand.
CAGCATCATAAAAGCCTGACCGCCAGTAAAATTGTATATCCCGGTACTGTGCCAGAGTGATTGCAGATTTTCCATAGAATGTCTCTCGATAGTGTGCTTTGTTACAAAGAAATCAAGGCATTACCGCCGGCAACTGCACCGCCTTCCTTGATATGAACCGCACTTACGGTACCTGCAAATTTAGACCGCACCTCCGTTTCCATTTTCATCGCTTCCATAATAACGACAACCTCGCCTTCTGCAACCAAACTGCCCACTTCCACCAGGATTTTCAGTATATTACCCGCCATTGGCGCGTAAACTACTGCACCCGTGGCTTCAGGTGCGGCAAGACTTTTATCGGCTGCCGGCTGAATAGTAAGTGACGCCCCCACCGGCCCTACGGTCACGTTAAAATTTCTGCCATCCACATTGACGGTATAAGTCTCGTGAACGTTATCAACAATCGCTGCTTTAGGCGCATTGGCCGCTGCAAAGGCCAAGGCATCAGGCGCTGCTTCAAAGGCCGCAGGATTGCCACGGTTAGCCAGAAACTTCCAGCCGACTTGAGCAAACATGCCATTAATCAAGGCATCTTCTTCGACGTTTTTAGCGAGTTTCACACCCTCAACTTTCGCTTTTTCTATGACTTCAGCGATCAATTTGTCCATTTCGGGCTCGATTAAATCAGCCGGACGACAGGTAATAGGTTGCGCACCGTTGAGTACCCTGTCTTGCAATTGTTTGTTTACCGGTGCAGGCGTTGCACCGTATTCACCTTTTAATACGCCCGCCGTTTCCTTGGTAATGGTTTTATAACGCTCACCATTCATCACATTCATAACCGCTTGTGTCCCCACAATTTGTGACGTGGGCGTAACCAGCGGAATAAATCCCAAGTCTTCGCGTACTCTTGGTATTTCGTGCATAACCTCATCAAACTTGTCAGAAGCACCCTGCTCTTTCAACTGACTTTCCATGTTGGTCAACATACCGCCAGGCACTTGTGAAATCAAAATTCGCCCATCGACACCTTTAAGACTGCCTTCATATTGGGCATATTTTTTGCGGATATCCCTAAAGTAATGCGCGATTTCTTCCAGCTTGACCAAATCCAGGCCGGTCGCCCGCTCGGTTCCTTCAAGACTGGCAACAATGGTTTCGGTCGCGCTGTGACCGTAAGTCATACTCATTGATGAAATGGCGGTATCCACATTATCGACACCGGCTTCAGCGGCTTTAATCAGTGTAGCGACACTTAAACCCGTCGTTGCATGGCAATGCAAATGAACGGGGATTTTGGTACTTTTTTTCAGGCGGCTGATCAACTCAAAGGCCTCGTAAGGCTTAAGCAAACCGGCCATATCTTTAATAC
>JBAXXH010000273.1:0-4031 GCA_037127995.1 Methylococcaceae bacterium
TCCATAACCTTTTGCTTTTTCAATATTTTTGGAGACAATCTATGAGCGTATTAGTAGGAAAACAAGCACCTGATTTTACAGTTCCTGCCGTACTGGGCGATGGTCAACTAGTTGATTCATTCAGTTTTTCTGAAACAACTAGCGGTAAATACGCCATCGTATTTTTCTATCCGTTAGATTTTACGTTTGTTTGCCCAAGCGAACTGATCGCGTTAGATCATCGTATCGATGAATTTAAAAGCCGTGGCGTTGAAGTGATTGCAGTATCTATAGACTCTCATTTTACCCACAATGCATGGCGCAACACACCCATTAATAAAGGCGGTATTGGTCCGGTTCGTTACACAATGGCTGCCGATTTAACTCACTCTATTGTAAAAGATTATGATGTTGAAGTGGCTGGTGCCGGCGTTGCGTACCGTGGCTCTTTTCTGATTGATCGTAGTGGCGTCGTTCGTCATCAAGTAGTTAACGATCTGCCTTTAGGTCGTAATATTGATGAATTAATTCGTGTGGTTGATGCGTTACAATTCCACGAAGAGCATGGCGAAGTATGTCCGGCTGGCTGGAACAAAGGCGATAAAGGCATGAATGCAAGCCCTGCCGGCGTTGCAGAATACCTGGATAAAAATGCAGATAAACTGTAATTAAGCTTTAGGGATCAAGGTTCAATGTTAATAATTTAACACTTGAACCTTGAACCTTGAACCTTGAGCCTTTTGACTTAGCCCTGATTATTTTTTTCAGCGACATCAGCCAGCAATTTCTTTCTGACAAAAAAAGCGACTGTAATGGCACAAAGAACGGGGATCTGATTAATCATAACGGCCATTAGGCTACCTTTGGCAACGAGTCCTGAAAAAACCAGCATAAGCTTGACGCCTCCCCAGGCAAGCCAATAACCGATTAATCCTACGATAGCCCAATTAAAACGATGTTCACCCTTTTCTTTTGCGGTTAAATAAAACCAAACCAGTACAGCAATTCCGGCAAATATAGCTAAAAACGACATCTTTCCACCCCTTTTTAATTATTATGTTCATTGATTCCGGCTAGAATTTAACTAGCAACAGTGTTGCATGATATTCCATAATAGCCAATCATTACACTTTTTTAAAATCAGGAAAGCATTGTGGTAAAACCCGTTAAAATTATATTATCCGTTATTGCAGCCATAGCCTTTCTGCTGGTTATCACGATTTTGACCTTGCCCTTTTACGTTGATCCGAATAACTTTAAACCTGAGATTGCCGCCGCTGTTAAAGACAAAACAGGCAGGGAGCTGACAGTAACAGGCGAATTAAAACTCTCAATCTTCCCTTGGCCAGGCATTACTACCGGCCCAATGGCTTTGGGCAATGCCTCAGGCTTTCAGGAGCACCCTTTTGCAACCCTAGAAGAAAGCGATATTAAGGTTAAGTTATTACCGTTGCTAGCAAAAAAAATTGAAATCAGCCGTATTGTCGTCAAAGGCCTGGTTTTAAATCTTGCAAAAAACCCGCAAGGCCTCAGTAATTGGGCTGATTTAATCACATCGGATACGACAAAAGCCACGCCATCGCTGACTGTAAACAATAACGACAAGCAGGACGAAAGCAATGTGCCGGCGGTTTCAGCTATCGGTGGCATTGTTATAGAAACTGCTACGATCAACTGGGATGATCAGCGTTCAGGAAAGCACCTGCTTATAAAAGACGTTAACCTTAATGCCGATAAATTTAGCTATGATCAGCCTGTTGCCGTTGACGTTTCTCTGGTTTTTTTAAATCCCGAAACAAAATTTACAGCCGCTATCATACTAACTACCGAACTCACGGTTAATGAGAAATTGGATACCTTTGCATTAAGCCGTACAGATTTGCAAACTACCACGGAAGGAGCAAACAGTCTTGGAAAATCGCTAACGGCTGCGCTTACCGTTACCGATGCTGCACTGGACAGAATCCAACAAACGCTTAAAGTGTCCGGATTACAGCTTAAGTCACAAGAGCTGACGCTTTCTGCCGAATTTACCGGCAATCGAATTAACGACACGCTTTCTTTTCAGGGTCCCGTTACCCTTGCACCCTTCAGTCCGGTCAAGATATTAAAGCAACTGGAAATCGCTGTTCCAGTTATGCAGGACACCAATGCTCTAAGTAAGGCTGAAGCAACTTTTACCCTGCTGGCAACAGAAAACTCGCTTGATTTACAAAATCTGGCAATAACCCTGGATGATGCCCGGATTAAAGGCAGTACCCGTATTAGCGACTTTGCCCTACCTGTTATAGCTTTTAATTTAACAGCGGATGATCTGGATGTTGATCGTTATTTACCATCGGTCGCTGACAAATCGTCCAAACCCGTCACCAGTCCAGCGGTTGCTTTAGCCTCAGGCGCTTATGCTTTGCCAATAGAGATGCTAAGACAGTTAAGCATCGACGGCCAGTTATCCTTGGGCAAGCTTAAAATCAACGGCTTGACCATGGAAGACATTCAGTTAAGTTTAAACGCGAACAAGGGGCTTATTAAAACACAACAATCTGCCAAAGCGTTTTATCAAGGCACCTATAGCGGCAGTCTTAACGTTGACGTACGCAGCCAAAAACCAATAGTGGCTTTAAACGAAAAAATAATCCATGTACAAGTTGAGCCTTTACTTAAAGACTTTAAAGGCGAGGCCAAAATGAGCGGAGTTATTGACGCATCGGCACAACTGCAAGGGCAGGGCAATAATACCGATGAACTTAAATCGTCACTCAATGGCAACTTAAGTTTTAAGTTTAAAGATACTGTAGTCAAAGGCTTTAATCTGCAAAACATGATTAATAATGCCAAAGCATTAATCAAAGAACCTGCGGCAACCGCCAATAATAAAAATGAGCAGACGTTATTTTCTGAAATATCAGGGACAGCAATCATTAACAATGGCCTGATTCAAAACAATGATCTGGTTGCCACCGCCGCCAAAATACATATCAATGGCAAAGGCAACGCGAACCTAAACACGGAGAAGCTGGATTATAAGCTTAATGCCAGACTCGTTACGGCAGAAGCAACCGCCACGGAACCGGAGCAGGTTAATGACACACCCATCAACATTACTGTTGCCGGCACTTTTAGCAAGCCCACTTATACGCTTGATCTAGCCGCTCTATTAACCGATAAAAATAAAGCCAAGATAGAAAAGTTTATCGATAACAACCAGGAAAAAATAGATAGCATCGTGGATAAAATCGATAAAAAATTAGGGCCGGGCGTGGGTGATTTATTAAAAGGTCTTTTTAAAAAACATTAAAACGCACTCATAGAAAGTCCCTTTTACTCTTAACCTTGTAGGGACGGCCTCAGTCGCCCCTAAAGCATTATCATTTCTTTATGAATTCGTCAGACTTCCAGCAGCGCATACTCACTTGGTTCGATCAAAAAGGTCGAAAAGACCTGCCTTGGCAACAAGACCTTACGCCTTATCGGATATGGATTTCCGAAACCATGCTACAGCAAACTCAGGTTACGACAGTTATTCCTTACTTTAATGCCTTCATGGAACAATTTCCGACCTTGGAATGTTTAGCAGAAGCACCCATCGATGAAGTTTTACATTGCTGGTCTGGTTTAGGTTATTACGCTCGCGCCCGAAACCTGCATAAAACGGCACAGCTTATAGCGGAACAAGGTCAATTTCCCGAAATGCTGGATGAGCTTGTTGCCTTGCCCGGCATAGGATTATCGACAGCAGGAGCCATCTTAAGCATCGCTTTTAAAAAAAGCCACCCGATACTGGATGGCAACGTAAAAAGAGTGCTGGCACGCTTCAAAGCTGTTTCTGGTTGGCCTGGAGCCAGCCAGGTCAATAAACAATTATGGGTTATCAGCACGCAGCTAACACCCGTAGAGCGTGTGGCTGATTACACCCAGGCCATGATGGACTTGGGCGCGACCGTGTGTACGCGCAGTAAACCAAAATGCCCTGACTGCCCTCTTGAAAGTCATTGTATGGCCAGAATAACTAAAACCGTATCCGTATTGCCAACACCTAAACCGCCTAAAAC
>JBAXXH010000274.1:0-4030 GCA_037127995.1 Methylococcaceae bacterium
AGGAAATAATACGCATCACACACCTCTTGTGTACTTAAAGTGGTACAAGTCTAATACAAAAAGATTCAACGCTCAAATAATACTTTGCCTTTTGCCGGGTCGTGATTTTTAGAAAGTCATTAAAGTCTGGAGCTTGTCGGGGTTTGCAACCCCGTCACTCACATTTTGAAAGTCATTGAAGTCTTTAAACGTTTCGGTCGGGGCTGCAAGCCCCCGACCGGCATCGTAGTTTTCATTGTTTATTCGCGAATTAAACGTTCCAATAAAACATCTTCTACATTACGGCGTGAATCCAGCACCGCTAAAACGTAAACAGCAGCGCCTGAAAATCGGTAGATAACACGCCATGGCGAAATAATCAGTTTCCGGTAATGACCTATTCCTTGTGCCAATAATTCAGGAACAATCCGTCCCCGCTCTGGAAACACTACCAGCTCAGCTGTTTTGTCCTTGATGTTGGCGAAAACCTTGGCAGCGGCTTGGGGACTTGTATCACGTATAAACAGGATAATCGCAATCAAATCACTTTCTGCTGTTTTGCTCCAGTAAACTTGACAGGGTTCATTCATTGGTTGGCTAACAGGGCTTCAACATTATTAAAAATCTGTGTTTGATGACTCATGTTACCGCTACGAATATCATTTTCCGCCTGCGCAAGCAATTTTAACAACCCCAGTGCAGCACGCATATTCTCGTAACTTTCAGCGTCTTGCAATACGGCTCGCGGCTCACCGTTTTGGGTAATGATGACGGGTCTGTGGGTTTCATTAACCTGATTTAATAAATCTGCGGAATGTAATTTTAAATAGCTGACGGGTTTAATATCGGCTGAAATCTTCATGGCTTTTACCTTTTGTCCATATTTAGCGCCAAGTATAGCACCTATGAAAAACGACAGGCAAAAAAAAGGGAGGGGTTTGAAACCCTCCCTTTTTTATCGGAATTGTTTTTAAGCGAGGAGCTTAGAAACCGAAACCGAGTGTACCACCTGCTGTCAAACCGTTGACATTGGTGCCGTCAAGCGAAGAAGTTGCCAAGAAGTAACGAACATCAGCGCCTACATACAAACTTTTCCAGATATTGTAATCCACACCCGTACCAAAATTCATACCTGGTTTTAACTCGGTAATCGAGTTAGCCTGACTTGGTGGACTGATAATGTTTAGGGTGAAGCCCACTGGAATAATCCATGGTCTGAGCTTACTATCCTTCATGAATTTTATTTTTGGTGAGGCATTAATTCTCAGCATACTTTGAGTTGCTGTTGAATAACCAGAAGCTCCGGTAATAGTACTGGTAAATGTACCCAAGTCGACATAGTTAAGATCCAGTTCGCCCAGTAACTCGGTTTTGTCCATCAAACCAAACATATTATCATTCAGACTGAAATCAATACCCGCGCCGAAATTCCAACCATCTTTCTTGCCTTGAGTAGTAATGCCGTTTCCAGCAGTTAAACTGTTGGTTGTAGCGATCATGTGCCCATCATTTCCGGAGTAACCGCCACGGAAATAAAGCATGTTATCTTTAACTTTCTTTACAACGGGTTCAGATTTAACTGAAGTCATCCAAGCATCCAGTTCCTGAACTTTTTGAGCATCTACTGCTGCAACTGGCGCAGTCGTGCCTATTTGTGCTCTTAAGCTGGCGATTTCATCCTGCATGGCTCTTAATTGAGCTTCCAAGACTTCTGCTTTACTGTTTGCCGCTTCTGCCAAACGCTCTGCACTGACTTGGTGAGCATGTGGTTTGGCACTTTTGTGCGCAAGGACTGGTTGAGAAACCAACGCGCCTGTCATGGTTACTGTTGCCAAGGCGATGCCCAAGCATATTTTATTCTTTTTGATTTTCATTGATTCCCCCTCATGGGTTGTTAATTTACAAAAATTTGTTGTAATACAACAAATCTTATTTCACGAGGTAGATAATAGCAGTAAATTAATTTCCATACAAGTATTATAGCTATTTTTTTATCTTAAATTAATCCTTAATAATCAACGACTAATAGAGTAATCTTAATTTTACTTATATAGTTGTCTGCAAAAAACAACAAAAAACAACAAAAAATCCAAATTACAACACTGTTAAAATGCATCACGCACATTGCATGTTTAGCTTTAAATAAATTACCCAAGCTGCCATTGCCGGTTTGATTGTCATAAAAAAAATGATGGCTCTATGTGATTTAAAGTGGGTAACCCATAATATAACCATTAAAAATCTAAGCGGGTCATAAGATAAGTTGATATTAACACCAGTCGTAGAGCCGTCATTCCGGCATGGATTCACGCCAGGCTATCCTGCCTGTCGCCCTAAGGGTAAATGCAAATCTGTTCCAGACCGATTTGTGCCGGAATCCAGTTGCCATGGATGGCATTCGTAATGCATCCACTCACTGATTTTTATACTCAATTTTATTGGATGCAATGTTATATCGATGAGTACATCCTTGGTAGTTATTCACCTCCCCCTTTGAAAAAGGGGGATTTATCTAATAAAATCTCCCCTAACCCCTCTTTTTCAAAGAGGGGGACTGAATAATTACCATCCCTGTACTATGGATCCCGGCAGTCCATGCCGGGATAGCGGCTTGAGCGTTTCCAGCTACTTATTTGCTACAACCTATGTGGATGCTTCAGGCAATACTAAAACAGCATCCCCTAATGCGCTTAATGAGATAGTTAAAGAAAGTTCTGATTCTGGTGGCGATGTAGACGTAACTATGTTCAATGAAAAATTCAAATCTCTTATAGGACGACTAGCAAAGGAAAAATAAGTTCTAGTTATTTTATCTGCATTATTTCCTTTTTACACATTAACGAGTATTCTGGATGACTTTCTACTTAAGGAAGTCATCTATGAATCAACCATTATCTCCAATTGAGCAAGCAAAAGTATTCTTCTTCTGGGTAGGACTCATCCTGCTGATAGGTGCAGGTGGTGCAGGCATTCTGTTAATCCTAGTTACATCGTGGGGCTTGTATAGGATGCGAAGTACCCACGATTTTAGTTACTTGGATACTGTATTCATTATCCATAAATGGTTTGCTGCGTTAGCTTCTTTAGGTTTACTGGTTCTTGTAACTATTTGGTATAAAGCTGAAGTTATCGTGTTTGCTCTGATGATTTATCCAGTATATTCTTTTTTACTTAACACTTTATTCTATGCTCCACTAAGTAAGCATAAGGAATGGGTAGTTGCTAATGGTATGTTCTCCACTTCTCCTGTAGAAGCTAAAGAACCTAGAACAGTGCCTTTTATTTCTTTCGGTAATCCTTCCTCATTAGCTCTGGCAGATGAACTTCTAAAGCTAAACAATCTAAAAGATTCTAACTTGCTGTCAGAAGAAGAGTTCTCTATCCTCCGTAAAAGATTACTAAAGTAATCATCCTCTAGTCAGTTCTCTTGACTACAAGAATACCTAATCCCCAAGCTCGCAGAGCGCAGGGGTAATTAGGTATTCTTGTAGTCGGCTGACATTTACTGTTAGTATTTAAAGCTATTACTATAGGGTTTTGATAAAATGTAAGCATACACTTACATCAGGACTCCTAATGACTACAGAATCGTTACAACCCTCTCAAGGCTTTTCAAACATATCAGCAGCAGGCTTTTCAAACATATAAGATTTGTGTTTATCAGTATTTTTATTATTTACCAACCGGGATTAACATAGAGCCGCTCTTTTTAAGTAGGGCAAAATTTAGTTACGGTATACTAAAATCGTATCATCAAAATAACAATTAGGAGCAAGTTATGAAGTCAACGTTTTTTGAATCATTTCTACAGGGTTTATCTGCATCAGGCCTATATATCGATCCGGAATTAAAAAACAATCTAATTGTAAAGCAACCTTAAACCAACAATCTGATATTGAACGCTTACGTTGGGATTGACAAAAAATAGGGAGTGACTTCCGTATCGCTATCAGAAAATCCCAACCCAACGCCCGCTGATAATAACGCCACCTTTACCCTTTACCCTTTACCCTTTACCCTTTACCCTTTACCCTTTACCCTTTACCCTTTA
>JBAXXH010000275.1:0-4014 GCA_037127995.1 Methylococcaceae bacterium
TGGTGGTGTTTCTTAAACGGCCGGGCGGCCAGTCCCAATTTAGCGCTTATCTGACCAGTGAGGCTAGCCGTCCTGAGCTTAAAGATTTACAGGCCTGGATCATGATTCATCTTGCCGAAGATTTGCGCGTGGAAGCGTTGGCTGACCGCATGCGTATGAGTCCCCGAAATTTTGCACGGTTTTTCTTGGCAGAAACGGGTATGACTCCGGCAAAATTTGTGGAGTTGGCTCGTATCGATGCGGCCCGTCATTATCTGGGCAGCTCTAAACTATCGATTGAAGCGGTGTCAGAAAAATCCGGTTTTGGTGATCAGGAACGTATGCGCAGGGCATTTATTCGCCAGTTGGGTGTCAACCCGCAAAGTTATCGTGAGCGTTTTGGCCTTTCTGCTCCTCATTCAGTTAAAGCAGCCTAAAGCAATACGAATCAAGATGTTACATTCTTATAGTAGAATACTATAATTGCTAAAAAAAATAATAATCAGGAGAACGTTATGCGCATTTTACTTATTTCAACTGCATTTTCCGGACTAACACAACGCTTTTACACCGAACTTGAAGATGCGGGCTATACAGTCTCGGTTGAATTACATTCAGGCGACATGGCACAACTGCTCGAAGGCGTCGCATTATTCAAGCCGGATTTGATACTGTGCCCTTTTCTAACGAAGCGCCTTCCTAAAGAAATTTATGAGAACACTAAATGCCTCATCGTCCACCCCGGTATTAAAGGCGACAGGGGGCCTTCTTCTTTGGATTGGGCCATTCAAAATAGTGAACCGGAATGGGGCGTTTCTTTGCTGGAAGCCGCTGAAGAAATGGATGCAGGCCCCATTTGGTCTAATAAGACTTTCCCTATGCGCCAGGCAACCAAAAGCAGTATTTTCTATCGTGAAGTAACCCAAACGGCAATCGACTGTTTGTGGGAGGTTTTAACTTATTTTGATGCTCCGGATTTTAAACCCGAAGTGCAAGATTATAGTAAACCGAATTTTAAAGGCAAGTCACTGCCTTTAATGAAGCAACCCGATCGTGCCATTAATTGGAAAAAACATAAAACGGATGAGATCTTAAGACGGATTAACGCCGCAGATGGTAGTCCGGGCGTACTGGATGAAATTTACGGAAAGCCCGTTTTTATTTTCAATGCCCATAAAGAACCCCATTTAACCGGCAAACCCGGTGACATCATAGCCATCGCAAATCATGCCATTTGTCGGGCCACAGTAGACGGCGCTATCTGGATTGGACATTTAAAACCGAAATTGGAATCCGGTGCCAAAAGCATAAAATTACCCGCCACTTTTGTGTTAAAAGACCTGTTACCCCAAACAAGCCACGGCACTACGACACTTAAAAGCCTGTTGTCCAAAACCATCATAGCCATTGAAATCAACTATACAAAACCGGGACGCCAGCTTCCCTGTCAGGAAGTTTGGTATGAACAGGAAGGCGATGTCGCTTATATCTATTTTTCTTTTCATAACGGCGGAATGAGTACGGAACAGTGTCATATTTTGTTATCGGTCTATCAGCATGTAGCCACTTTATCGGTAAAAGTCATTGTTCTAATGGGCGGAGAAGAATGCTGGTCAAACGGCATTCACCTGAATCATATCGAGGTTGCAGAATCTCCGGCTGATGAATCCTGGTTAAATATCAATGCCATTGACGATCTGATTTATCAGATTATAACGACCTTGGATAAATTAACCATTTCAGCCGTCAGGGGTAATGCAGGGGCAGGAGGTGCCATTATGGCACTGGCTGCTGATAAGGTATTTGTCCGGGAAGGGGTTATTTTTAACCCGCATTACAAAAATATGGGCCAGCTTTACGGCTCCGAGTACTGGACTTATTTACTGCCCAAGCGCGTCGGACTGGAAATGGCAACATCATTGACGGAACAACGCTTGCCCGTCAGTGCCAAAAAAGCATGGCACATAGGTCTGTGTGATAAGGTGCTCGATAAAAACCACAAGATTTTTTCCGCTCAAATTAGACATCTGGCCAATGCCTGCGCTGCTGATAGCGAGGCCTTGCAAAAACATTTAAATGAAAAAGCCAAAACGCGCTGCCATGACGAATCAATCAAGGCCTTGGCTTCTTATAGAAAATTTGAATTAACCCAAATGTATGCGAACTTCTATGGCAATGAAGATTATCACAACGCACGACAACGTTTTGTTTATAAAATAAGTGACGATACTAAAACGCCGGAAAATATTGCCCACCATCGTCTGCAAGAAGGACTAGGTAAACAACCGGCTTCAGGAAGTATGGTTCACTTTATCTGGGAAGATTATTACCAAATGGGCGATGAGCTGGTTGATAGTCAACACAAGGATTTATTTATTCTGGCAGACCAGTTAATGGCTTCCGGTAATAAAGAAGAGCTGATTAAAAATAGCCGGTTAATTTATCAGCATGTCAATGAGCATTTTAGTGCTGAAGAAGAACACATGGAAAAGTCAGGTTTCCGAAACTATAAAGGTCATGTGAGGGAGCATAAGTCCATGCTGGAAAAACTGGCCGAGATGGATCATAAAATAACCCATGACGACTGGAAGCAAACCGATATTCAGGAATTTATGGATCGATGGGGAAAGCATATTATTAATTCCGATATGGCATTTAATGCTTACCAGAAAGAACAGGAACTTGATCCGGTTGAGTAGCGGATAGGCAAAAACATCAGTTAACCTGCTGGATTTGGATAAAATTTTAGCCAACAACCCGAGGAATTAAACCATGAAAACATCAGATGAATACAGTCAAAAACTGGTCGAACTTATTGAACGGAGTGCCCGGATTGATACATTAGTTTTAAAATCCCGACAAGCAGCCGAAAATGTAAAGCAAGAACTTGAAGAATTGCGGGCCAAACAGCGGGAAACCACTCAGCTATTGCATAACTTTGAAAATTCCGGCAGCAATGCCTGGGAGAATATAGGCTGCGGTGGTTAACCTATTGAAATGCACAAAAGCCCACTATTCAATCATTGAAGCATTTAGGGCTTTTTTCACACGGATACCAACCCTCAAAGGGATGGTATCCAATGTCATTAAGTTAAGCCGTTCGCTGAGCGAAGTCGAAGCGATTTTGCGGGCTTCGGCTCCGCTCAGCCAACGGTTTATCTTGCCAAGAGGCGCTTAACTTAACGGCATTGGTTAGCCAGCCTTTGTAAATAGTAATTGGTTATAGATACATCAATACGATAAAAGCTTAAGATACAAAAATCAATACGATAAAAGCTTACTTATTTCTTTTTGTAAGGATTCTTATGCAGTGCAGGCAACATTAACCAGTAAAGGCCAAATAACCATTCCAAAATTGGTAAGAGATTCTTTAGCATTACATGCGGGTGACAAAATTGAATTTATATTGACCCAAAACAACGAAATAATCCTAAAGCCTGTTACCAAAAAAGTAGATGAGGTATTCGGTCGTTTATTCAGGGCTGATCGTCCCAGCGTTGACATATCGGAAATGGACGCTCTGATAAAACAAAAAATCAGGACAGATTTTAAATGAAAGCACTGGATACCAATGTGCTGGTGCGTTTTTTGGTGAAAGATGACGCCGAACAAGCGCAACTGGTTTATATTCTGTTTAAGCAAGCAGAAAACCAAAAACAGCGTAAGTATTCAGTACCCCTCTTTGAAAAAGAGGGGTAAAGGGAGATTTTATTAGATAAATCCCCCTCAATCCCCCTTTTTTAAAGGGGGAGGTGAATGCTTACCATCAGTTAGCAGTAGAAATGCTTAATGATTGGGCGGTTATTTTTACGGTGCTAGATCACCCGCATTTGCCACTGACGAATAATAAAGCTGAACGTGCGCTTCGGCATTGGGTTATTTTGCGTAAAATTTGCTATGGTACGCGAACAGCCGACGGCTCGCGTGTATTTGCTATTCTTGCAAGCGTAATTGAGACGTGTCGGATACGCCAATGCTCACCTTCAGACACCCTGATCTCTACTCAAAGCGTCCATTCAGTAGTATTAATAAAAT
>JBAXXH010000276.1:0-3916 GCA_037127995.1 Methylococcaceae bacterium
CTTGCATATTGATCGTTCTTTTTGTACAGGTGTTTTTGAACCTTTGCAAAACGATGGCTTGTTGAGTTGCGCTGAAGTTGATAATGGTGTATTGATTTGGCCAAATGGATTGGATCTAGCGCCAGATACTATGTACTATGAAATAAAACGTAATCCTTATCGTCGTTATGAATTGAAACGTAGAATCGATGGGGTCATATAAAATAGGTGAAAAAGGGTCAGACCCTAATACTGCTACCTTAAAAATATCTATATTTTAATCAATGTGTTGGAATGCAAATAAATGGCGAGATCAAACTCAAAAAGTGTTGAGAAAAACAGATTGCGATTCTATTTCTATTTAACTTGTTGATTTTTCGTATATTGGTCGCTTTAAAAAGATCACATTTTTGTATACTTTTAATATACAACCTGTTGATTATTAAATTAATTAAAATTTAAGGTAGCAGTATTAGGGTCAGACCCCAAAGTTTCCGGTGCAGGCGGAGGTGGGTTTATGATGTTTTTTGTACCACCGGAAAAGCGTATGGATGTGGTTAGGGCACTGGGACATTTTAACGGTCAAGTGAGTAATTGTCACTTTACCAAAAATGGCACGCAGGCGTGGCGAGTTTAGTGAATTGCGCTGGTATTTTATTGATGGTGAAAAACGAATGCTATCAATCAGAAGTATGAATTTTAAGATGTCGCGGGTAAGTTCGAATAGCCGGGTGATGCCGATCAAGAACAAAGAAAAATTCGTGATGAATGCCAAGTAATAATTGGAGTTAATTATGCCTGTTATATCAATGTTTTATGGAATTATTATTCGCATGTATTTGCTGGATAATAAGCATCATAATTTACCCCATATTCATGCCCGTTATGCAGAGTTTGAAGCTTCAATCAATATTGGTGATGGTGAAGTGTTAGCCGGTGAATTGCCACATAAGCAATTACGATTGGTGCAGGCTTGGGTAGAGCTTCATCGTGATGAATTAATGGCAGATTGGGAGCTATCGATCAGTAATGAAAATCCATATAAAATTGCTCCGCTGTGAGGTTTTTATGTTTTGGGATGTGAAATTAGTTAAGCCTTTGCCTGATTATTGTATTTATGTAGAGATTGAAAACCAACAAAAAGGGGTGTTTGATCTTAAGCCTTATCTTGATAAGGGTGTGTTTAAGGAATTACAAAATATACATTATTTTAATCAAGTAGATATTTTGTTTGGAGCTGTTACGTGGCCGCATGAACAAGATATTGCCCCGGAGACTTTATTAGCGGAAATGGTTTTGGTTGATGCTGAAGTTATTCCTTAAAAATAAACAATAATCTACGTAACAAGAGTCAAACTGACTAATACCAAATTTGCCTAAACAACAAAACGCTATGATGCACTATATATCGAATCAAATTTCTGAGGCACAGCGGGCAATGTCGGCTATGTTGGCTGATGAAACTTTGCTTACAACAATCGAAGCTGCTGCAAATGTATGTGTCGAATGTTTAAAAAATGACGGTAAGATTTTGCTGGCTGGCAATGGGGGTAGTGCGGCAGATGCACAAAAAAGGGGTCAGTGCGGCTAGGAGGCTGTCCGAAAATAGGTCAAGGCTTGAAACAATTCTACTGTTCTCCGGAAAGTTTTAAATTTCCCAAGGCATCTATTTTAAAAATAACACACGCGCTATGCGGCTAATAGATCAATCGCCCTTTTTTACGGGTTTATTTCATGATTCTTGCCCTTCTTTATGCAATTACCGCTAAATGACTAAATTCTGGACGGACTACTCCCGTAAAAATGGCTTTGACACAATTTTGATATTGTGTGTGGCACAAAGCAGGGAAAACTCACCAGCCACTTTTTCTTTGCCCCGCACACTAAACCCTCGAAAGCCGCTGTTTTTTAGCTGCCTAAATACCGGCTCAACAATCACTTTGCGTCTGCTGTAAATATCTTTTGATGCCTGCTTTGCCATCTTGGCATTCATTGCTTGTCTTAAGGGTTCCTTGTCATCAGTATTAATAGTGCGTGCTTCGCCTTTTTTGGATTCGCAGCAACGAGGTTGATAAGGGCATTTTGCACACACGTCAGCGCTGCCTTGATAAACCTGCACCCCCTCTTTACTCTTACGCACCTGATTTAAGGTCTGCCCGCCCGGACAAGTGAAGGTGTTATCTGCTTTGTGATAAGTAAAGTCAGCTTTGGTCAGTTTCCGCTCAGATTCATCCAGGGGAATTGGATTTTGTTTTTCACCTCTGTCCGTCGCAATATAGGCGTCAACCGTGCTTTTTTCCAAGGCATCCAGGTTACCACCCGACATGTAGCCATTATCCTAAAAACCGCAGTTGAACAAAAGCATAAAATCTGTAAAGCTTATACTCTTTGAGCCGAGCCATGATTTTACCTCCCAAAGTTATTCACCCAACGGGTGAGCCAGAATTTACGCTTAAAAAGTCAGTAATAAGCGCACTGATTGCCGACACTTTTAATGGAAAAATACACATTGAGTGGGATCCACAGGCACAAGTGACCACAATGGGACAGCTTGCATTTTTCATACAATATTTAAAAATGGGGCATCGCTTTATGCCTTGGGTTGAAGAATGTCCCTTGCGCTATACCAGTCCTAACGCCCCTAAAAAGATAAATGTGTTGGGTTCTTTTGTGCTGTCCATTTTGGCGGGGTATACCTAATCCTGGAGGTTGAAGTGCAAGCGGGCAACCGGAGTACATCCGCTTACCCAGCCCCATGACTGTGAACATTGCTTGACCGCATTCCCCGTGCACATTGGCCGGCTTTTATTCGGGGCGATTCTGATTGGGGAAGCGACTCGATCATATCCGAAGCGGAACAACGCGGGGTCGACTATTTGTTCAAACTCAAGAAATCACCCTTGGTGGAGAAACTTATCCATCAATATCATTGCAAATCCGGTTGGGTAAAAACGCATGTTAATGGTGGTGAAGGAACGCGGAAAATTGGCGGATATAGACGATGGAAAAAGACTGAGTATTTTGGTCAACAAAAAGGGGGCTTGTTAAGCCCCCTTTTTGTTGTAGCAAGCGAATATCAGAATGGCTGTCCGTTTTTACGCCAGACGTCTGTGGCGTTCAAGTCATCGAACGTGTCGATACCGCATTCTTCACGCATTAGTTCCATGATGGGTAACTGGTAATGCACCAAAATACGATCCTTCAAATCATCAAGCAGCTCAATGACCGCCAAAGCCTGCTCAGGCGTCCAGTCGTTATCAATCAAAAAATCTAGCCCTTGTGTTAAGCCGGAAGGCTGATGATAGGTTTTCATGGAGTACTCCTGACAGTTGCCTTGCGTTTTTTAGCGCGTTGTTCAGCGCGTTCCTGGGCTTCCTTGAGACGATAGGAGTCGCCCTTGATGTGGATAATCTCGGCGTTATGAACCAGTCGGTCGATGAGGGCAACGACACAGGCGGCGTTGGGGAATACTTCCGACCATTCTGCGAACGACTTGTTGGTGGTTACCAGCGTGCTTTTCTGCTCATGCCGACGGTTGATCAGCTCGAACAACAGGTCGGCGTGGCGATTCGAGTAGGACAGGTAGCCGACTTCATCAATGACCAGTAAGGCCGGTTCCGCATAGCAACGTAAGCGTCGACGCAGTGCCGAATCGCTGTCGAGCGCTGCCAGGTCACCCAACAGTTGACCGGCGGTGGTGAACAGCACGTATGCCCGTGCAGGACTGCCTGATGGGCGATATTTTGGGCAAGGGTGGATTTACCCAGACCGCTGGCACCGACCATGATAGCGTTGGCGGCCGTGTTCAGGAACTCCAGGGTTAACAATTCGCTGATGGCAGTCCTATCGCAGTGCTCCGGCCAAGCCCAGTCGAAGTCGGCCAAGGAACGAGCACGAAATAACTTGATCAAATTATAAAATTGCCGCTTCAGGTATG
>JBAXXH010000277.1:0-3907 GCA_037127995.1 Methylococcaceae bacterium
TTTGTAGGCCGGAATAAGGCTTTTCGAGCGCAAGCGAGAATAAGCGTTTCCGGCACCCGAACGAGTGTGGTGAAAATTTTTTAAGGTTTTTGTAGATTTACCCGGATTATCGAATTAACTATGATGGCCTTCATCCCGCCGTATCTTTCGACTTTACCAAGCCGAATGACTCCAACAGCATTAAAATAACGCCCAGGGTAATTGCGGAATCGGCAATATTAAACGCCGGCCAATGCCAGGTTTGGTAATAAACATCCAGAAAATCGATGACGTATCCATAAGCCAACCGGTCAATCAAATTACCAATCGCGCCGCCCAACACCAGCGACAAGGCCACAGCCAGCAAAGTCTCATGCTGCTTCAGACGAGCCAGCCAAACACCGATAACACAGCTAATAGCCAAGGCAAGTCCTGCAAAAAACCAGCGTTGCCAGCCGCCCGCTTCACTTAAAAAACTAAACGCTGCACCGGTATTGTGTACGTAGGTCAATTTAAAAAACGGCAAAATTGGAATCGATTGATAAAGCTTCATGGAGCTGTCTATGGCAAGCTTGGTTCCCTGATCCAACAGTATTGTAAATAACGATAACCCCAACCATTTCAACATACTAAAATTACGCATAATGTCGGTTTTCACCGGCACCCGCTACGTTTTCAATGCAGCGACCACATAACTCGGGATGTTCGGCATGTTCAGCCACGTCATAGCGTTGATGCCAGCAGCGTACACATTTTTGATGTTTGGAAACAAGCACTTTTAATTTAACGCCTTCAAGCTCAGTCTGAATAGCATCGTCAGGGGTGAACTGTTCCGCGATAAGAAACGCATTGGACGTGATAAAAATAAAATGCAGTTCATCGGCCAACTGCTTTAAGGCATCAAAAAACCCGGCATTACAATACAGTTCTACTTCAGCATTTAGAGAAGAACCTATGTCACCTTTACCGCGACTTTTTTCCAGTTCTTTACTAACGGCAGTTTTTACGGACATGACTTTTTGCCAGAACTCGCGATTCATCGCCGCACTGTCATCCAGCTTAACCAAGCCTTGATACCAGGTTTCCAGAAATACTGATTCACTGCGCTCACCCGGCATATACTGCCAGATTTCATCGGCGGTATAACTGATAATGGGTGCCAACCAGCGCGTCAAAGCTTCCAACACATGATACATCGCGGTTTGTGCAGAGCGTCGCGCCAAACCATCGGCTTTTGCAGTGTATTGACGATCTTTAATAATATCCAGATAAAATCCGCCCAAATCAATCACGCAAAAATGGTGTACTTTTTGAAAGAGTTGTTGAAACTGATAGGTTTCGTAAGCGGCTTTGACTTCTTCCTGCAAGGCGTAAGCCCTGTCAAGCACCCAGCGATCCAAGGCCAATAAGTCAGCGGTATCGACCAGATCCTGTGCAGGATTAAAGTCATCCAGGTTGGATAACAAGAACCGTGCAGTATTTCTTAAACGGCGGTAACCGTCAGAAGTACGTTCCAGAATTTCATCAGACACGCGCATTTCACTACGATAATCAGTCGAAGCAATCCATAAGCGCAATACGTCCGCACCCAGATTTTTCATGACGGCTTGTGGCGGAATAACATTACCTTTGGATTTGGACATTTTTTCGCCGTTCTTGTCAACGGTAAACCCATGCGTCAAAACCGCTTTGTAAGGCGCTACATCGTTCATGGCGGTTGATGCCAATAATGACGATTGAAACCAGCCGCGATGTTGGTCAGAACCTTCCAGATACAAATCGGCAGGAAACATCAATTGCTCACGTTTATCCAGTACGCAGGCATGAGTCACCCCTGAATCAAACCAGACATCCAGGGTATCAGTCATTTTTTCATAATCAGCCGCTTCTGCACCGAGCAGCTCTTCTTTCTCCAGTTCAAACCAGGCTTCGATACCTTTTTCTTCAATCCGTTTGGCGACTTGTTCTATCAACTCACCGGTACGGGGATGCAGTTCACGGGTTTCTTTATGGATAAAAAACGTAATCGGTACGCCCCAGGTACGTTGGCGCGAAATACACCAATCCGGACGACCTTCCAGCATACTTTCTATACGTGCCTGACCCCATTCGGGAACCCAGTCTACACGCTTGACTTCAGCCAAGGCTTGCTCACGCAATTTGTTTTGATTCATGGAGATAAACCATTGCGGTGTCGCTCTAAAAATAATCGGCGTTTTATGGCGCCAGCAATGCGGATAACTGTGCAAAATAGCTTGTTGATGTACCAGTTTGCCCAAGGTTTCCAGCACTTCCAAGACATGGGCATTGGCATTAAAGACATGCTCGCCGGCAAAGATTTCCGTATTTGGCAAAAATACGCCATCAGCACCGACCGGATTATCAATAGGCAAACCGTATTTCTGACCAACGATATAATCATCCTGACCATGACCTGGGGCAGTATGCACAGCACCCGTACCGGCCTCTGTAGTAACGTGGTCACCCAAAATAATGGGCACTTGCCGATCATAAAAAGGATGTTGTAATAACTGGTGTTCCCAGGCCGAACCTTTACAGTAGCCTATAACATGATAATTATTATTACCATAACGCAGCATGGTGTCTTTGAGCAAGGCTTCAGCAACGACCAAACGTTCTGTCTCACATTGCACGACGACGTATTCCAAATCGGGATTTAAGGCCACCCCCTGATTGGCAGGCAACGTCCAAGGCGTTGTCGTCCAAATGACTACCGATAACACGCCCCGCCCTTCATGCTCGGGTACATGATGACACAAGCCCATAAAGCCGTCTTCATCAACGACCTGAAAACGCACATCGATGGCGGGCGAATGCTTGTCTTCATATTCAACCTCGGCTTCTGCCAAGGCAGAACCGCAATCGGTACACCAGTGTACGGGCTTGGCACCGGCGACGACATGACCTTTTTGGGTGATTTTTCCCAACGAACGCACGATGTTCGCTTCAAAAGCATAATCCATGGTTAAGTAGGGATTGTCCCAATCACCTAAAATACCCAAGCGGACAAACGCTTCTTTTTGTATATTGACTTGCTTGCCAGCGTATTCACGACAGGCTTTGCGAAACACGGCAGGCGATACTTTAACGCCCGCTTTACCGATTTTCTTTTCCACCATCAATTCAATAGGCAAACCGTGACAATCCCAACCGGGGACATAAGGCGCGTCAAAACCGCTCAAGGTTTTTGATTTAACAATAATGTCTTTTAAGACCTTATTAACCGCATGACCAATATGAATCTCGCCATTGGCATAAGGCGGGCCGTCATGCAGGATAAACTTCGGGCGTCCGGCAAAGGCTTGCCTGATTTTGTTGTACAAGCCGGCTTCGTGCCATTTTTTTAACCGTTCCGGCTCGCGTTGCGCCAGATTGCCTTTCATGGGGAAAGCGGTATTAGGTAAATTTAGTGTTTTTTTATAATCCATTGTCATAATTTTTTAATCTCAGCAAAAATATTTTTAGCCTCAGCCACATCTTTTTCGATTTGGGCTTTCATTTTTTAATAAACGTCATCGTGTGTACCGATAGCAATCAACAATACCTTGTTAGCAGAAATAAACCTAAAAACCAGACGATACTCGTAAGTAATGCTGAAAGCCGAATAGGTTTTTAAGTTACCACTCAAGTTATGTGTCTTTAAAGAAGGCTCAAAGGGTTGCTCAGAAAACAAACGCAATCGCTCTTTAAAGCGATCCATTAAATCGGGATGCTTTTTCTGCCACTTTTTTACTGCACGAACAAAAGCCTCGTCCCAAACCAATTCAATCATCTGTAATTGCCGCAAAAAGATCATCTACGCTACCCGTCACGACCTGCTTCCGGGTGAACGCCAATTCAGCGTCTCCTGCTCTGTCAATAAGCCGGTTTCTTTGCATTTCATGGAGACGATGATTAACAATATCAG
>JBAXXH010000278.1:0-3900 GCA_037127995.1 Methylococcaceae bacterium
TGATGGCCTTGAGTTTCCAGATGCCTTGCATTTAGCCGCATCTGGAGCTTGCAGTGCATTTTTGACGTTCGACGATCGTAAGTTTGCGCGTCGCGCTCAGCGCCTTAACCTGACTCCTACTTGTGAAATTCCAGGATAAATTTGCTGTTTGACCGCCAGCAATTATTTTATGACTGAACGTGCCGACCAACTACAAAACGAACTCGACAGCCTGTAAGGGCACGTTATCAGATGCTGAAATATTTACTCGAAACCAACATTGTCATTTATATGATTAAACAACGCCCTATTGAAGTGTTAACGATGTTCAATAAGCAGTCGAGTTACATGGCTTATTTTGTTAGGCATTGATTTATAGATCACTTTCAGTAATACCAGCAACTTTCATAAAGTGCTTAAGCAAACTGATTTTCAAATCTTCATTGCCATGTACAGGCAAAGAAATACGGGCTGAATTTCCTGGTTTCATATAAACATGGTGACTACCGTTTACCTGAACTAAATGCCAACCGAGATTTTCCAAAATTTTGGAAAACTGTTTGCCAGAAATTGATTTCACACTACAAGCTCCAATACTCTATCATTCTTGGAGATTTCAATTTGTTCCAAGTCCACAGAAAGACAACCTTCCACTGCCTCATATAAATTTGACAGTAGTTCTTCAAAAGTATCGCCTTGTGTGGCACACCCTTGAATTGCAGGTACTTCCGCCCAAAATCCACCTTCTTCAGCTGGATGAATGATGACTTTCAATTTCATGTTATGACTCTCTTTTCTTTTTTGCGGCTTCTTCAGAAGCCTTGAATTGTCGGGTAACGCTATGTTAACCCGACGGTACTCTTGGGTGGATAATGAAATGTGATGAATTTCAGTTGTATCCGAATATACCTAAGAGTTTAACTTTCTTTTATTCGACCATCTTACTGTTATTAAATAACTAATTCTGTTTAAAGTAGCAATGTTAGAGTCTAAGCCCATTGATCTGTTAACTTATTTGTCAAGCAATACCGATCTTTCGTAAAGCATTTCTGGGGATCCTTCACTCCTCGGTTTACACTTTTTGCAATTAACATCGCGTCGGGTTAGCGACAGCGTAACCCGACAAATCGAAGTATCTGTGTCGGGTTACGGCTAGCGCCTAACCCGACAGAGATTATTAGTATTTTTTGTGATAAAAAAAGTGTCAACTACTTTTGGGCTTCTATGAAGGATGCCCGTTTCTGGATCAATATCTATATTACCCGGCCATGCCACAGTGCCATTTTCTACAAAAGCACCTTGGAACACATT
This sequence comes from Methylococcaceae bacterium, assembly GCA_037127995.1. Lineage (GTDB taxonomy): Bacteria > Pseudomonadota > Gammaproteobacteria > Methylococcales > Methylomonadaceae > Methylobacter_C. The sequence goes on from JBAXXH010000278.1 coordinate 1,291, forward strand.
CCCGGACTTGAGCTGAGCCCAAGGTTTTTGATCTAAATAAGCCGTCATATTGAAGACGCGTCGCTCCCCATTTTCAAATTCAAGAAACAGAATGAAATCGGATTGAACTGTCACATGGGTTACATCAAGTAACATTGCTAACCTCCCTTACCTGAGTGGGTCAATTCGAAAAGGTTCGACACCGTCCATAGCAAGCTCCCAATCCGCCAACAATTTTTCACGATGCAAATCAACCCATACCTGTACCATACGCAACTGTCGTGGTGATAACTCACCCGCTAACAGCCTGGCATCTTCAATGGCAACCGATGCCTTATAGCCCTGATAGCGAATGTGAATGTGCGGCAGATGATGTTTTCTTGATGGCCGTGCATCTTCATAAAACTGCTTAATTTTAAGCGTTCAAGTCCTCATTAATATCCGGTTAGCGTTTAAGGTAACTCGCAAAAAATAACCCCCACCCTATCGTTCCACGCCCCAGCGTAGGAATACCGCCAGTGACGCTCCCCGTCACGCAACGCTGGAGCGTTGCCGGATGAATTCCCACGCTGGAGCGTGGGAACTATGCGGGCTAGGTAGGAGGTTATTTTTTGCGCCTTACCTAAACACATTGGCTACGAGAGACCAAATTAATTTCAAAAACATTGCGATTGCAAAAACAAATAATACCGCCAGTTCGTAGACTCCACCCCATGTGCTTCCTTCTTTAAACTGCGGATAGTAAGGCGAAATATCAGCCAAAAAACGAAAAAGGAAGAGTGAAGCGATAAAGACGGCAATGCTGACAAAAAACTTTTTACCCGATAAAAACAATGGCAAAAACGCCAAGACAGGACATAGCGCCATTAACAGGGTAAACGTTTTATTGATTAACGCGGTTAATAATGGATTTTGTATCTGTGCCAGTCTTTCCTGTGTGGCATTTTGTACATCAATGACTTCATCTTTTAAAAGCGGGGCGATAATAGGGATTGCCGCGTTACCTTGTAATGCTAGTAGTGCGTTCATTGCGCTAATACGTATTTTTGGCTCACCATCTTTTAAAAAAAAGACCAGCGTTGGGATGGCTTCTTTAGTCTGTAATGTTGCTACGGAATCTATTGCTGCAAGGCGTACGTCATTATCGCTATCTTGTAAAAGAGAAATAATGCCGGGAATTGCTTCTGGTGCCTGTAACTCTTTTAATGTGGTGACGGCTGTATAGCGGATGTTTTTATTGGTGTCTTGCAAAAGAGGCAACAGAGTAGAAATCGCTTCTTTTTTAGGGATTAAGGCATTTTCTTTTTGCCATTGTTTCAATAGCCCCATTGCCCGGATGCGTATCAGGTCGTCATTATCATGTAACAGAGGAATAAGACGAGGGATTAATTCTTTTTCTTGTAAGCGTACTATCGAATTTATCACCTGAAGGCGTACAAGGCCCGTGGTGTCATTTAACAGTGGAATAATAACGGGAACCGCTTTTTCTCCCTGTAGTTCCTCTAAGGCAGCTATTGCGTTACTACGTACATCAGGATTGCTGTCTTGCAAAAGAAGGGTAATGCCGGGAATGGCTGCGGTTGCTTTTACTTTGCGTAACAGGCTGAGTGCAGTAGAACGAATAGCTGCATTGCTGTCATGTAAAAGAAGAATCATGCCGGGTACCACTTCTTTTGCGTCTAAATCCTGTAATGCTTTTATCGCGCTCAAACGCACGTTGTCGTCTTTGTCTTTTAAAAGAGAAATAATTCCGGGAAGCGCCTCTTTTCCTTGTAACAAGCCGAGTGCTTCCATGGCACGGATACGTATAGCGCTATCGTTATTTTTTAAAAGCTCGGTAATGCTGGGGGTTGCTTCTTTTGCTTGCCATTCCAATAAGGTGTTTATAGCCGCCATGCGTACCGCACTTTCGTTATCTTTCAATAACGGAATAATCGTTGGAATCGTTTCTTTAGCGTCCAATTGCACTAATGCTTCCATGGCTTTGATGCGTACATTTTTGTCTTTTTCTTGAAGAAGAGGAGTAATGCTTGGAATCGCTTCCTTAGCGCGAAATTGCACTAATACATTGATTGCTTTATTGCGAACAGCACTGTCCGTATCGTGCAAAAGAGGAATAATACGGGTAATAGCTTCTTTTGCGTCTAATTGCCCTAATTCGTCTAGTGCCGCATCGCGTACATAGGGTTCGCTATCTTTCAAAAGAGGCGTAATACTTGAAATGGCTCTTTCTTCTGCCAAGCTTTTTAATAACTGTAATAGGGATGATTTGCTGTTGTTTACATTATTGTTTGTGTTTGTGCTGCCTTTGTCGTCCTTCTTTCCTGTCAAACATTTCTTTTCAGACCTGGAAGAGCGATGAGTACAGTCTTGGCTTTGTTCGGCTAGAACTGTATGGTTTACTAAAATCAAGATCATGGAAAAGATAAAATAAAGTATTACTTTCATAAATAATGAGCTGTTTTAATAGGCGACTTAGGTTGGAAATAATGCACCTCATGGGGCGCTAAAAATTGCTTTTAGCAAAGTGGCGAGGCATTTGTTTTAGTGACTGACTAAAAAACGAAAAACGGGGTTCACCCATTAGCCTGCCCCTGTCAATAAGCCAAAAAAATCCCCCAAGCAAAATCT
>JBAXXH010000279.1:0-3873 GCA_037127995.1 Methylococcaceae bacterium
CATTGCTGTAAATATTACGAAGTAAACTAACCTATAAAGTGTGGTTATTTATTTTCGCGAGATTCGTGTTTTAAATGCTCCGTGTATAGCGCAGATTTACTAAATTATACTGAAAATGATAAACCTTTTGGGGACGGTGTGCTAATTTAAGATAGTTAAGTAATGTTCAGCGCAGCTTAAGGTTAGCTTGAGAGAATTGACCTGCTGTATTTTTGTGAGGCGATAATCAGAAATATTCTTGCTCAGCCAAGTTATTATTAGTCTAATGGGCAAGCTCTTTCCAGGAAATAATCCTACAGGTTCCGTAAATAACCCATGTCTAACAAATCCTGACGGCATAATATTTGCTGCTTGACAGATGGGCATGATTTTAAAATTAAAAAAAGGCGATAATATGCAGATTCTTTTAAAAAAAACGTACCATGCTCGACTTTTACTGGCATCCTCTTTAATTTTTACTCCAGTTATTCTATTATCCAGTCCTGACTCAGAAGCTATGCCGAGTTTTTCCCGGCAAACAGGTCAAGCCTGTAATGTATGTCATACCCAATCCTTTGGGCCTAACCTGACGCCGTTCGGTCGTGATTTCAAGTTGGGCGGTTATACAATGGGTGGGGGTAAGGGCATTGCCGCTAAACTACCAGCGCTTAGTGGCATGGTCATGGGATCATTCACCAATACCCAAAAAGATCAGAACCCTGCAGATATCAATGCCGGCTACAATGCTGGCTACAATAAAAACAACAATTTCAGTTTTGACCAAGCATCGTTATTTTATGCGGGCCGTATTTATGGCAAGGTAGGCGCGTTTAGTCAGTTAACTTATGACGGCGCTGTGAATGGCCTCCTACTTGAAAACACCGATATCCGTTTTGCCGATCGATTGGATTTGGACGATACCCCCCTTCCATTTGATTTGGATTTAACTTACGGCATCTCTTTAAATAACAATCCGACCACACAGGACTTATGGAATACCACGCCGGCCTGGGGATTTCCTTATAACAGCAGCGCCGTACAGCCAGGTGTCGGAGGAACCCCCGCTTTGATTGATGGTGGACTAAGTTCTCAAGTAGGCGGTGCTACCGCTTATACGATGATCAACAATCTGCTTTATCTGGAAGCCGGCGCTTACGGCTCATTTTCAAGCAATGCCCAAAATGCATTCGGTATCGCCGGACCTAACAGGCTAAGTCTCAGTGGGCCCGCACCCTATTGGCGCATGGCATTGCAACAGAACTGGAAAGGGCACTATTTCCAGTTGGGTCACTACGGCATGAGCGCCGATGTTACACCGGGACGTGTTACTTCTATGGGTACAGATCATTATACGGATGTCGCCGTCGATGCAACTTATCAGTACATGGCGAATCCGAAACATATCTTTGAAGTCAAAACGACCTATATTTACGAAGATCAGAATTTATCGGCTAGTCGGCAGGCGGCAGGCGATCCAGCTACGGGTAAAACTGATTTGAACACTTATAAGTTGAATCTCGCTTATACGTTCGACCAAACCTATGGTATTACTTTTGCCTATAACAAAATCAATGGGTCGCATTCTGCCACAATTGACCCTAACTTGGGTACTATCATTGGTTATAATACCCAACCCAACAGCCAATACTATACGGCAGAGCTGGTTTATGTCCCGTTTGGCAAAGACAGTTCGTATTTATATCTGATGAACTTGCGTACCAGCTTGCAGTATATTGGTTATTCACAAGCCAACGGTGTTGCCACAGATGCTCAAACCAACAACACCTTCATGGTAAACGGTTGGCTGGCATTCTAGGCTAAATCAACCCAACTGTTTCAGTCGAACTGTTTCGGTAATTTCATAATAAGTTCGGGCAAGGCAAAAACAGCCTTGCCCGCAACAGCTTTCAAAAAATTTAGTAATCGCACTAATCCATGACATTGTTCAGGAATCATTATGGTCAACGAAATACGTTACGAAAGAAGAAAATATGTCCGCTTTAAAGACATTTCCGTCAGCGAAAGAATTTTAAATACAGTGTTCCTGCTCACCATTGGGCTTGGTTATCTGATGGCACTTGCCAACATGTATTACACCCACCAGGGACTTGACGGTAAAGCCGGGCTCACGGTTGAAGATGTCGTTATCAGTTATCATGGGGGAAAAGACCAGACCCGTTTAGGCACGGCAATTACTGGGATTATGAAGAATAACCTGAGATATGCAAGTGACAAAGATGTCATCATGCAATGGATAGAACATGGTGCCGACGAACCGGAATATAACGAGAAAATCGCCCCGATTTTAAACCGGGACTGTATTTTGTGCCATACGCCCAGTGTAAACCCTTCCCTGCCTGATTTAACCCATTACGCGACGGTATCCGAGGTTGCACATGCAGGCGGCGCAACCTTGCCTACTTTGGTTCGCGTCTCTCATATCCATTTATTTGGCATTGCTTTCATTCTGTTTTTTATCGGCAAAATCTTTTTGCTTTGTGACCTGAATATCCACATAAAAAGAATTGCAGTGGTGATTCCTTTTGCGGCGATGCTATTGGATGTGCTGTCATGGTTTGTCACCAAAGAAATTTCCTCATTCGCTTACGTAGTCATTTTCAGCGGGGCATTAATGGGGCTTTCCATGGGCTTGCAAATTCTGCTTAGCGTTTATCAGATGTGGTTTTATTCCAGAAAAATAACGGATAGTTGATTTGTAAAAAAATGTCATGATGGAGGAAGGTTTTTGATAAGTCCTGACGAGTGATGGAGATTGCAAAACCGTCACTCACGTTATGCAAGCCATTAAAGTCTTCAAACGTTTCAGTCGGGGTTGCAAACCCCGACCGGCACTAGCCTCCTAGAACAACTCGTAAAAAATACCCCCTGCAAAAACTGTCACAGATTCACGATATAAATAGAATGACTCTGTTAATCGGTGACAATTTATTTGTTGTCAGTTATCCAAGCCTTATTTATTCCGCATAGCCATGTTATTTCCAATACAATGTCTTTAATAAAGTGGTATAAAACCATCTTTCGCCACTAACCGTGTACATTTTTGTGAGTTGCAAATGAACCTTGTAGAGCTTTTATCTTATTTTATCCTGATTCCGATTTTATTAAGCGGTGTATTGTTAATTAACAATACGCGTTTAACTTGGGGTAAAACTAAAGGCGAATTACAGGGTTTGATCATGATTTTTCCATTATTTAAAAAATTAATTCAGCGATCGGTTTATTTTAAAAACAGCCTCATTTTGCTGGTTCTGTTTTTACCTTCCCTGGCATTGGCGACGGAGGGTGCAGACGTTACCGGTTCATTAAAGCCAATGGACTTGACACAGCATTGGGCTGGATATCTTGCCTTGGTTGTTTTTGCGGTGGCTTATATTCTGGCCATGACAGAGGAAGTGACGGAATTAAAAAAGTCGAAACCTATGGTATTTGCGGCAAGCCTTATTTGGATATTTATTGCCGTTGTTTATCTGAACGGCGGGATGAGCGAACAGGCAGGGCATGCGTTTCGGGCTTCTCTGGAAGGGTATGCAGAACTGTTTTTATTTATTATGGTATCGATGACTTATTTAAACGCCATGGAAGATCGAGGCGTGTTTGACAGTTTGCGAGTCTGGTTGTTAAGCAAGAATTTCACGTATCGGCAATTATTCTGGATTACCGGCTTTCAATCATTTTTTATTTCGTCCGGTTGCAACAATCTCACGACTGCACTGTTAATGGGTTCGGTTATTTTGGCGATGGGTAAGGGGAGTCCGCGCTTTGTTACCTTGTCCTGCATCAATGTGGTGGTTGCTTCCAATGCGGGTGGATCATTTAGCCCTTTCGGCGATATCACCACGTTGTTGGTATGGCAAAAAGGTGTCGTACCGTTTG
>JBAXXH010000280.1:0-3847 GCA_037127995.1 Methylococcaceae bacterium
CAGACAAGGACTTTCACCTTGCAAGAAATAACAAGCTTAGCTTGTCGCACACTTAATGATTCCTACAACGCTGTGTGAGAAGCGTGTGGAGACTATAAAGCGGAAGCTTATTTGCCTAAAGGCGGGAGTACAAACCTAGGTTTGCACTCCAAATTATCAAGGTGTCAGGTGCGGTCACTGCCATTAAGTTAAGTATGTGGAGACTATAAATTGGGGGCTTATTTATTGCGAGTTACCTAAAGGCGAAAAACATACACTTGATATGGCCGGTAAATATAAAGCGGATTGGATTATCATTGATGAAAAAATTGGTCGAAACATGGCCGAATATCTGGGGCTTAAAGTCACGGGAACGCTCGGAGTTCTGCTTAAAGCCAAGCAACAAGACTTAAATCTATTTTTAGCTTGTTGTGGATTAAATATTGGCATTCTTCATTTCCCGGTTAACCGTTTAAAACGGACGCGTGACGGGGTTTTAAACCCCGTCACTGACGTTTTGGACGCTAATGAAGCCTTCAAACGTGCCTGCCGGAGTTGCAAATCCCGACCGGCATCATTTTATCGGCCGAACGGTTCACTCTTTTCATGCAAAATCAAAGATGCCTAAATGTTACATACATTTAGCCTGATCTCCCAAAAGATCCACTTATTTCAATCCTGTTGCAACCGTTATCCCCTTGTACTTTGGTATACTGTATTTTGCTGATAAAGCAATTCCCGGTTAGTACAACTCCCGGCCTGTTCTAAAGCGCATAAACCACTAACCGGTAGCTAACCTCCAAACTGACGATGACGGTAATCCTCAATAATAACACGCTCCGCAAACGCGCCGCCGCTTTTGCCAAAGACTTCTCAAAATCCACCTATGAAATGGGCGAGGCGCAGGACTTTATCCGGGGTCTGTGTCATATTTTTGATTTAAACCATCGCCGCGCCGTTCGTTTTGAAGAGCGGGTAAAAAAACTGGGTGGTAAACAGGGCCGGATTGACGGCTTTTTCCCCGGCTTGTTATTGGTTGAAATGAAGTCAACCGGAGCAGACCTGGACAAAGCCTATATCCAGGCGACTTGCTATTTCCCCGGACTTAACGACGAGGAAATGCCACGCTGCGTATTGGTGAGCGATTTTGCCAATTTGCACTTGTATAACCTTGACAGCAAAGAACCCCCGTTAAAAATCAAGCTGGCCGATTTTCCGCAGGCAATAGACCACTTTAAATTTATCGCCGGTTATGAAACCATTGCCGTCCGGCAACAGGCCGCCATCAACCAACGCGCAGCAGAAAAAATGGCTGGCCTGCACGATGTCATCAAAGCCACCGGCTATGCAGGCAAAGATCTGGAAACTTATCTGGTGCGCTTGCTGTTTTGCCTGTTTGCCGAAGACACCGGGCTGTTTGACCGTAACGGTATTTTTCTGGATTACCTGATCAACCACACGAAAGCCGATGGCTCTGATTTGCACGGTGTCTTGATTTCGCTCTTTGACACCTTGAACCGCGCCAAAGAAAACCGCCCCAAGAACCTGCCGGAACAACTGGCCGAATTTCCCCATATCAACGGCGCGTTGTTTAAAGACCACCTGGCGCAATGCTATTTTGATGAAGCGGCCAGAAAAACCTTGATCGAATGCGCCCGGCTGGACTGGAGTTTAATCAGCCCGGCTATTTTCGGCTCGCTGTTTCAGGCGATTATGCACTTTGACGATGAAGCCGCCACCGGCAAAACCAAAAAACGCCGTGAGTTTGGCGCACACTACACCAGCGAAGAAAATATCCTTAAAGTCATCCGCCCGTTATTTCTGGATGATCTTTATAGCCGGTTTAAAAAATGTGGCCGCAACAAAAAAGACCTGGCAGCTTTTCATCAGTACCTGTCCGAACTTAACTTTTTTGACCCGGCCTGTGGCTGTGGAAACTTTTTGGTGATCGCCTACCGTGAGCTGCGCTTGTTGGAACTGGAAGTGATCGAAGCCTTATGGGGCAGCACCGTCAGTCATCAGCTTGACATCGACACGATTATTCTTTGCAACGTGCATCAGTTTCACGGCATCGAAATAGACGAAAGCGCCGCACAAATCGCCACTGTCGCGTTATGGTTGACCGATCATCAAATGAACCTGAAAGTGCAGCACTTTGGCTTGTATTACAAGCGCATTCCGCTAGTAAAAAAAGCCAATATCGTTTGCGCCAATGCTTTGCGTATTGATTGGGCGGAAGTGCTACCGCCGGAACAATGCAGTTTTGTGATGGGTAATCCGCCGTTTGTGGGTTACAGCTATCAAAGCAAAGAACAAAAAGCGGATCTTGCCAACGTATTTAAAAACATGAAGGGCGCGGGCGTGTTGGACTTGGTGGCCGCTTGGCATGTGACTGCGGCGCGTTATATTCAGGCCAGTCCTAAAATCCCGGTCGCGTTTGTCTCCACCAACAGCCTAACCCAGGGCGAACAGGTGGCCATTTTGTGGACTGAATTGTTGAAACTCAACATCAAATTGCATTTTGCTCACCGCACTTTTCGCTGGAGCAACGAAGGCCAAGGCATCGCGGCCGTGCATTGCGTTATTATGGGGTTCCATCTATCCAAAAACTCGTCAAATGTGGGAGCGGCTTTAGCCGCGAAAGCCGAGGCTAAAGCCGCTCCCACCCATAAATTAGCCCCTACAGTTTGCCGCTTGTTTGATTATGGCGACGACATTGCAGGCGATCCGGTTGAAATCCAGGCCAAACAAATCAATCCGTATCTGGTCGATGCCCCGACTGTGTTGATTGAAAAGCGGCGAAAGCCGTTGTGTGTGGATGCCCCGGAGATGAACTTTGGAAGTAAACCAACCGACGGTGGACATTTACTGCTATCGCAGGAAGAAGCGTTTACCATTCGCCAAACCGACCCCATTGCCGCTAAATACATTCGACCGTTTCTGGGTTCGGAGGAATTCATTAATGGCGTGGAACGTTATTGTCTGTGGCTTAAAAATAGTACCGCAGCCGATCGTAAAGCGTCTCCGGAAATTCAGCAGCGGATGCAGGCAGTAAAATCCATGCGTCTTGCCAGTAGGAAGCTGCCGACACAAAAACTGGCCGAATTGCCTTATCTTTTTGGTGAGATTCGTCAGAGTGATCAGTCTTACATTGGCATTCCCAAAACGTCATCAGAACGCCGTGCCTATTTGCCAATTGGACTTTTGCCTGGGGAAGTTGTTGCAGGAAGCGAGTTGTTTGCAATTCCCAACGCCAATCTTTACCATTTCGGCATTCTCTGTTCGACCATGCACAACGCCTGGATGCGAGCTGTTTGCGGCAGACTGGAAAGCCGTTACCGCTACTCCAACACCATCGTTTACAACAATTTCCCATGGCCGCAAACCATCAAACCCGAGCAACAGGCGAAAATCGAAGCTGCCGCCCAACGTGTTTTAGATGCCCGCACCGCTGAGGAAAACCATTGCGCCGAACAAGGCCAAAAATGTTCACTTGCCGCCCTGTATGCATTCGGCAATATGCCAGCCGAGTTATTGAAAGCCCACCACCAACTCGACAAAGCCGTCGATGCCGCTTATGGATACAAAGGCGGGAAAGACGATGCCGCACGCGTTGCCTTTCTGTTTGAGCGCTACCAACAACTCTTAACAAAACTGGATTATCAAAATGACCGCACAAATTTCTGACCAATGCCTCTTCAAAAGACGCACTTATGATTTGATCGGTGTTGATGGCGGAGAACTTGCTTCGCCAGAGCAATTTGGGATGGAGCCAGAAATGATGGACACCTCCTGTTATCGTGGTTTTTATGCAAATTCAGACACCCTGATCTCTACTCAAAGCGTCCATTCAGTAGTATTAATAAAA
>JBAXXH010000281.1:0-3846 GCA_037127995.1 Methylococcaceae bacterium
TTTCGAATAATTTTAAAGTTCGTTATTAAATGGTATTGGCCACCCGGTGGAATCTCTACAACATCCGTGTCTACATTGCCGGGCTCAACGCAGATAAAGCGCTGGTAATCATCGTAAGCCAGGTCAGGCATTTTTGCACAGATATCGATCCAGGGATTCCAAATTACGGTTGTTTTATTGTTGGTCGAGGTAATTATGATTTGGCGATTAAAAGAACGGTCGTCAATGATTAACTCTTTGTTGACGTTTGTATAAATCCTGTCAACTTCATTGGCAATAATCAGTGCACCTGATTGATTTTTTTCTTCGCCATCATCCAGTTTGTAAAGATAATGGGCATTCTCCAGTCCTAAAATTTGCACGTCATTTATATCTCCTACACTAAAGTAGGCGTGCAGAACTTGGGTAAAGGAAAATGCTTCGGTGCCGGTATTGCAGGTGATGAGTTCAAGGGTGAGGGTGTCACCCACTGAAACCTCAAGATCCAGAGTAAAGGCTTGTTGCCAGTAACTTTCGCTTTGTTTGGTGTTTTGGAATCTTAATTTTATTTTTGTTTCAGCTTCCGAGGCAGCTTCGGTTGCTAAAACTGTCCATAAACCATTACGTACAAAGCCATGGTCAGGGCGATTAATATCAAAGGGGTCAGGTCCAAACCAGGGCCAGCAGACGGGGATTCCACCCCTGATGGCTTTGCCTTCTTCATAATGGGATTTTTGGCTGAGAAATAGAAGATCTTCTGGCTCATTAGTCGGTTGGAATGAAAGCACCTGGGCACCATAGACCGAAATCAAAGCGGTAGCGCTGGAATTATTAACCAGAATGAACGGAAAACCACTATTGCCTTTTACGAACTTAAGTTGACTGGTAATCCCGTATTCATTGTTTAGCTGGTCAATATTCATGTTATTTACCTTGGAAGCCGTTGCGTGATAAGTAAAAATTAGAATGCGCCGCAGCGTTATGTTATTAAAAAATAATGGGTGCAGGTTTCTCTGGATTGCAGTGGATGAATCCTGTTTAGAATAACCGGGCACTGTTTGTTATCGCGCAGACCTGAGTTTGTTGACTCTACTTTGGGGTAAACAAACTCAGATATCAGCTTAAGATTATGTCGGAAACCTATAAAGTCCAAAAGCCAATGTTTTCGAAAACGGCTACCGTTTTGCTATTGACTGAATAGTCACTTTTACCCAATGATTTTTGGTCATGCGGACTAATGATGTCGTGAGGCGATTGCTGCGAAGTGTCTACAGAGAGACACCATTTTTTACCCTTGATAGGAGGGAGTTGTATGGTGGTATTTTTATCAGACATATTCATTACAATATGCAAATCTGCTTCTTTGCTTTCCATACCTGCCAAGGTAAACGCCAGGATTCTGGCTTCTGAATCATTCCACAATGGTTTATCAATCTCGCTGCCATGCCATGTAATATCGGCCTTGTTTTGACCTCCGATAATGCCGCCAGTTAAAAAACGTCGACGCATGATCGATGGATGCCTTTTGCGTAAGGCTATCATCTGTTGAACAAAGCGCAACATATCAGCGTTTTGGGAGGTCATATTCCAGTCTATCCAGCTTAATTCGTTATCCTGGCAGTAACCATTGTTATTGCCGTGCTGGGTATGTAATACCTCGTCTCCCGCCAGCAACATGGGAACTCCCTGGCTGAGCAGCAAAATAGAAAAAACATTCTTTGCCTGTTTTCTACGAAGCTCCACAATAGTTGTGTTGTCGGTATCGCCCTCAATACCGCAGTTGTAACTGAGATTATTACTGCATCCGTCCCGGTTATTTTCACCGTTGGCGTCGTTATGTTTTTCGTTGTAACTGAATAAGTCATGCAAGGTAAAACCATCATGACAGGTTACAAAGTTGATGCTGTTGATGGGTAATCTGCCCTGGTGCTCGTAAAGGTCGCTACTGCCACAGATACGTGTAGCCAGTTCATTTAACAAGCCCTTGTCGCCGCGTACAAATTGCCGGATGATATCTCTGTAGCGGCCATTCCATTCAGCCCAGCGATAACCGGGAAAACTGCCCACTTGATAAAGGCCGGCGGCATCCCAGGCTTCGGCAATCAATTTGGTTTTGACCAATTGTTCTGAAAGCTCGATGCCCCAGAGTACGGGCGGATCTTGCAGAACTTCGCCATGTTCGCCGCGAGCCATGGCACTGGCCAGATCAAAGCGGAAACCGTCGACATGCATTTCTCTGACCCAATATTCAAGGCAGCTGATAATAAAGCGGGCGACCAGTGGATGGTTGGCATTGACGGTGTTTCCACAGCCGGTATAGTCTCGCAAAACGCTTTTATCATATTGGTCCACATGATAAAAAGATTTACCACCAATACCCCTGAAATTAATGACCGGCCCGTTTGCGCCCGCTTCGGCGGTATGATTAAACACCACATCCATGATGACGCCCATACCGGCCTTGTGTAGCGCTTTTACCAGGTCTCTGAACTCTTGTACGTGAGTGCCCTGTTCAGGTGTTACACAATAACCGGGATGCGGACTAAAAAAGCTGTGCGTACTGTAACCCCAGTAGTTTTTTAAACCCAGGTTGGCAGTATCGCCGGGCACATCTTGCTCATCAAAAGCCATGACAGGCAATAGCTCAACATGGGTGATTCCCAATTGCTGAAGATAGGGGATTTTTTCAATCAGCCCTGCAAAAGTACCTGGATTGGCTACTTTTGAGGAGGGATGCCTTGTAAAGCCACCGACATGCAATTCATAGATGATGGCAGTTTCGCTTCTGACAGACAGTGGCGTGTCACCTTCCCAGTCGTATTTGTCATCAATAACGACACTGCGCATAGCAGTGCAGGTGTTGTCGCCGGGTTGACATGCCGCTTTGCGACTCCAGCGCTTATCACTGACCGCTCGCGCCCAGGGATCAACCAGGTGCTTGTTCTTTTCAAAACGAAAGCCGGAATCACGGGCGTGGCCGGGGCCGTCCATACGCCAGGTGTACCAAGTGCCTGCGGGCAATTTACTGACATAAACATGCCAAGAGAAAAAGGTTCGGTTGACTTCTTTTTTTAACGGTATGATTTGAAAAGGTTCATCGCTGTCGGTGCTGGCAAACAGTAAAAGTTCTACCTGTTCAGCATGACGACTGAAAATGGAAAAATTAACCCCCTTTACATTAAATTTGGAACCGGACGGGTAGGGTTTGCCGTCCTTTAATTTGTAAACTTGCTGCATAGTCTCTCTCTGTATTCATGTAAACATGAGGCAATCAACGTTATTTTCTTAATAAAGGATTGCATCGTTCTCGCTTGAGAACAGGAATTTTATTGTCCGGTGAGAATGCCTCACGTTTGAAGGTGGCATTAACCAGGCTCTTTTTAATAGTCATTATATTCTATGCGTGTGCCGGTTAAGTAAATAAATTATTGTAACTGTTGCAGTTTTTGCAATAAAAAAGCCTTGCCAGGCGCTATTAAAGTGGTTTTTAGATATTTAATGGGCCCTACAGTTACTTTGTTGCCACGGTAGCGCATGATAAATATTATCGCTCTTTAAAATTACTGTATTTTTTCTATTTTAATAGTCAATAGCAAAAAACAAGCCATCAGCTAAAAAACAGGGGGTGTCGCCTTTTTTTCATTGAAAATCCAAAATCAGGGCCTTGTGTGCATTAAAATAGTGCATGATTCACCCATGTGGTGCACTCCATTAAATTCAGTCCTGATTCTGTCCGTTTACAAGCTGATTTTTATTAGGGTGGAAAAGTATTGAAGCCGAGTAATCCGTAAAATACAGGTTTTTTGGGTTTATATTTAATGTTACTCGGTACAATAGCAATCCTTAAAAAAAATTGTAACATTGCTG
>JBAXXH010000282.1:0-3818 GCA_037127995.1 Methylococcaceae bacterium
CAGCGGCATTAAGGATGCCGGTATAAAGTGTATAAAGTAACAGCAGGGTAGTTTTGAGGTAAGGCATATTTTAAACAAAGGGTACGTTTAAACAAACGACACAAAAGTCGGTTGCTCAAGATATCGGTTTGTAGCAGCGCTCTGGTTATGTGAAGCAGAATTATTCATTTTCTATAATCAGCATGATAATTAACAATTAAAATTGCTGTTTAAGATATTGATTTACTATATAAACGAATAGAATAGCCTGGAAATATGGATGCTGACAACGGGTAAATTCAACGGTGATTAAACAAAATAGCTCAGCTCTCTGCTTTTGGTCGTTACTTGATGCTCATTATTTCGAATTTGACTCAATGGTTTAGCTTTCCGGGGTTACTGCACTATCAACTTTTTGAATATCAGGGTTTTCGACAGTAACGCGTTTGACCCGTGCGCCTAAATTGACGCCTAATATTTAACGTAAAATCTCATTACTCTTACTCATCAATCCTTCCAACCTATTAAACTCGATGCTTTTTTAGCGATATATTGCAAGAATCCGCATAAGTGCCAAGATTACACTTCGGCAATGAATCCACCTGTCCCTTTTCGCTCAACTAGGGTAGGGTAAGTTGCTTTTATAGAAAATTCTTGTATACCTTTATTACTATAAATAGTGTGGACATTAAATTTTGTTAGGAAGAATTTATCATGAGAATATTAACCACGTTAGGCGTTTTAATTTTTTTGTTTGTATTGATGTTAATTAACTGTAGTCGTGGTTGTTCACCGGCAGAGTTTTCGGTAACCTTATTTCCAATAATCTTGATTTCACTTTTCATTGGGTACCGATTATCTGCCAAAAAGTCTGATTAACTATGGCTGACTTTTTTGATGTTCAAGTCATCACATTGATTGATTTAAGATCCGATCAATACGGTCTTTTGATATCGGATCTGGCAGAGATTATTTGTGAAGTATTCAGTGAATCACCCTGGAACGAGAGTTTTTCAGCGGCAAGAATCATGTTTGGACTGGGTGTCGAAATGATGAGAAAGAATCCCATACTGGTTATCGCAAGGCATAAACAAGAAGGTCATCTAATAGGTTATATGCTTGGGCAGGAGTTTCTTGTGGAGTCTGATGATCCTCGTGATCAGACTTTTTTTAAGATTTCGGGTGGCTATGATTTGGATTTTCTTGCTAATAATAACCAGCGAACTTTTTATGTGGGTGGTCTGGGTGTAAGATCAAAATATCGTAGATTGGGTGTTGCAGAGCAGTTGTCTGCGACATTGATTTCGGAGTTACGCCGACATAAGTTTGATTATCGGATAGGTCGAACAGACCTGCAAGCCTATGGCATGCGCAATCTGTATATTAAACAAGGATTCAAAGAATTGCCCGTTCATGACATTAATTATCCAGAGCGCAGTTACTGGTTGTTGTCGTTAAATTAACACTTAAAAATGATGTTTTTGGTCGTGTTTTTCAGGTCAAATAAGGTAAGTTGTTGCATCTCTGTCCGGAAAAAATTTAAGCAATAGACTGACTATTTTAAATTAGGAAAATAAAGCTGTATGACCACTGTTACCTTGATTTTCCCTCATCAACTTTTCGCCAACCATCCCTGCATTGTAAAAGATCAGGCTGTTTATCTCATTGAAGAATGCCTGTTTTTCAAGCAATACCGTTTTCATCAGCATAAACTGGTATTACATCGGGCCAGCATGAAAAAATATGCCCACTTTTTAGATCAGCTCAATGTAAAGGTGAACTATATTGACAGTCAAAATGAGCTAAGCGATGTCAGGAAGTTGATTAGTCACCTGTCTCAACAAGACATTACCGGGATACAGTTTGCCGATGTTGCCGATAACTGGTTAAAGACCCGTATCAAAAGCGGTTGCAACACACATAACATCAAAACTACTGAAACGGCATCACCGAATTTTTTAAATACGCTTGCTGACGTAAAACCCTTTTTCGATAAAAAGAAAACCTATTTTCAGACAGCTTTTTATATTGAGCAGCGCAAGCAACGGTTAATTTTATTGGATACAGATGGACGTCCGCTCGGAGGTCAGTGGACTTTTGATGCAGACAATCGCCTCAAGTATCCAAAAAATGACCAGCCGCCAGTAGTCACTGTCGCAAAAGACGATAGCCCTGTAAAGGAAGCCAAGGCTTATGTTGCGAAATATTTTCCTGACAACTATCCCAGTACGGCAAATTTTATTTATCCAACCGACCATGCCGGTGCTTCCCTCTGGCTGGATGAGTTTTTAGAAACGCGTTTTGAAAAATTTGGCAGTTATGAAGATGCGATGGTAGAAAAGGAACATTATTTACATCATTCCGTGTTAACGCCCATGCTGAATATTGGTTTGCTTTCTCCACAACAAATTATCGATAGAGCTTTACAGATAGGGGACAACAAAAATATCCCCTTGAATTCTTTAGAAGGCTTCATCAGGCAAATTATGGGTTGGCGCGAGTTTATCCGGATTGTGTATGAACGGGAGGGCAGCAATCAACGAACCAAAAATTTCTGGGGCTTTAAAAGAAAGATTCCGGACAGTTTTTGGCTGGGTACAACGGGTATTTTTCCGGTCGACAATGTGATAAAAAAACTATTGCAAACGGGCTACAGCCATCATATCGAACGCTTGATGGTCATGGGTAACTTTATGCTGCTGTGTGAGTTTCATCCTGATGAGGTCTATCGCTGGTTTATGGAAATGTATGTGGATGCCTATGATTGGGTGATGGTGCCTAATGTCTATGGCATGAGCCAATTTGCGGATGGCGGTTTGATGACGACCAAACCCTATATCAGCGGAAGTAATTACCTGCTGAAAATGAGTGACTATCCAAAAGGTGCCTGGACTGAAATATGGGATGGCTTATTCTGGCGCTTCATGCATGTGCACAGGGAGTTCTTTTTGAAAAATCCACGAATGGGAATGCTGGTAAAAATGTTTGATAAAATGCCGGAAGAGAAAAGAAATAAACATATCGCTATTGCAGAAAACTATCTAAAGCAACTCAATGAACGATAAAGCAATCTAAAAACATGTCCAAGGTTTTTTTATCCAGCGTCACATCCGGAGCAGGTATTCGCATCAAATCAGCCTTTGGTCTTTTATGATGCTTATTTAGCGGGAATTCTAGTGGCAATAGGCTTAACAAACAGTCCTGTTTTACTTGACCATTACAAAGTTGACGGTAAGTTGGTTGTTAACGATTTTTATCATAGTCATTAGGCCAGGATCGCTCCAATAAATACAGTAAACTCAGTGTGCGTGCTGTTCGTGCTTTTTAATACATTTACTTTTTCTTTTTTGCAGAGCCACAGCAACTTGATTTATTCACCACCCAGGACAATTAAATGACAGCGTCATCTCAAACAAAATCAGCAACGCTTATGCTCAAAGTCACCTGCTTTCATGATGGTGAATGTCCCATCTGTAATGTTGAAATCAAAGCAATGAAAAAACTCGATAAAGAGGGCAACATTAATTGGGTGGATATTGGCCAGGACAAGGCGGCTTTGGCAAAAGCGGGATTGACCTATAAACAGGCAATGGATCGCATGCACGTCATCGACGAGAACCAGCAACTGCAATCAGGCGTACTCGGTTTTTTACAAGTTTGGAAGCAGCTTCCTTATTACCGACGCATCGCGCCAATTATCGAGAACGTACCTTTGCTGTTGCCGTTGATGGAATTTTGCTATCGTATTTTTGCCAGGTATCGTTTACCGCTTACCGGAAAAAAACAGCTTAAAGAATAGCCATTCTGATCAACAAAGGCTGTGCCTACTGCTATGATGC
>JBAXXH010000283.1:0-3811 GCA_037127995.1 Methylococcaceae bacterium
TCGGTATCGAATTGTTATCAATAGAAGCTCGCGTTGTTATCGCCTCTGTTGAAACCTATTTGAAATACGCAGAAGCAATCGGTCTTACCGCCAGCGCTGCTACACCCGCTTGATTAAGTAAAAGAGTAAGCGTGCCCAAATGTTGTGTATTTAATAGTTTGGGCACTTACCACTGCCTCAAGGTGACTGATTGAGGATTTACTTAAAAGAGATAACCTAAGGAGAACACCTATGGGACGTTTCACAGATGATATGACGCAGTTGCGGAGAAACCTTGACAATAGTCGTGAAAACCGTATGGCTCAACAAAATGCACGAATTTCCGGTGTAAGCGCTCAAATTGCTAGTTTTGCTTCAACCCGCGCCAGAAATGGACAGCGCGATGCTGATGCTCGGGCAACGTTTGTCGCTGGAAATGCAAATAATGTTAATCGCATGCTAAATACTTTTCATCACCTCCATCAAGTAATGGGTAAGCAGGGGCTCGATGAGCGTGCCGCCTTCGTGAATGGTGTTGCAAGGCAAACACGAAGCTTATTAAACGGCTTTCGTGCTGCCCATACAAGCATGGCTAAACATAGCGCAAAAGAAAGAGCTCACTTTGTTGGTAATAACAGAAAAACTATTGGGGCTTTTATCAACGAAGCCTCGCAGGATAGAGCTGGCGCTCACGCTGTGTTTTTTGGCACAGCTAAAAAAAAAGCGGCATTCCTAGTATAGCTATTCGTGTTATTGATGAGACGCACGCAGCTGCGTCGCCATCACCAACGAAGGTTTTGGATCAAAAAGTGGACGCTGCTGTTGTTGGGCAAAAAGAAGAGAGTAAACCCCAAAAGCCTGATAAACCACCGAGAAATTTTTTGGGCGTGAAGAAAGGCAAATAGTGACTTGATGCAAATTGAGGACAATTGCTGATTAATGTTTATTACATAGACCTTTAGTGCCCTCTTGGGTGCTAAAGGTTTAGCTGGTAATGTTGCGGGGTTTTTGAGACGTTAGACTCAAATTGTAAATGGTCGTGGATTTATAAACACGGATGCAGAGCCGTCGCATCATTATTTAAGCAAATATGATTTTGTTGATTTTTTATCCCTTGTTACCGGGAAGGGCATATGCCGTTTGGCACAGGAGCATTCATGATTAAGAATAAAACCGTTTCAAGCTCTCATTACGAAGTAGAAGATGATCTTATCGTTCCAGAAGCGAGTGATCATTTTGTAGTCACTTCGTATGTGAAGGAGATTATAGATCGCTCGTTGGTTTATCTGAACGCAGGTTATCCAGTACATTTTGCAGGGCCCTCCGGAACAGGAAAAACAACGTTGGCATTTCACCTCGCGGCACAATGGGGGCGACCCGTAACCTTGTTACAAGGTAATGAAGAATTTGTAAGTTCCGATTTAACAGGCAAAGATATTGGTTATCGTAAAAGCAGCTTAGTGGATAATTACATTCATTCGGTGCTTAAAACTGAAGAACAAATGAATCGCATGTGGGTGGATAATCGTTTAACAACGGCCTGCCGAAATGGTGACATGCTGATTTATGACGAGTTCAATCGCTCCAAGGCAGACACCAATAACGTGCTGTTGTCCGTGTTGTCAGAAGGTATTTTGAACTTACCCGGTTTACGGGGTGCGGGAGAAGGTTATATGGATGTTCACCCAGGTTTTCGCGCTATATTTACTTCCAATCCGGAAGAATATGCGGGTACACATAAAACCCAGGATGCCCTGATGAATCGCATGATTACTATCAATGTCGGCCTCGCAGATCGAGATACTGAGTTACAGATACTTCATGCCCGCTCCGAATTAGACTTAAAAGAGTCCGAATATATCGTAGATATAGTCAGAGAGTTACGTGGTAACGATCACGAAACCAAACACGGATTACGTGCAGGCATTGCTATTGCCCGTATTCTACAGATACAAGGAATGAAACCGCGTTATGGCGACAAGTTATTTCATGCGATTTGCCAAGATGTTTTGAGCATGGAAACTGCCAAAATACAACATGCCGGACATTCCATATTCCATGACATGGTTGATGATGTTATTCGTAAGATTTGTCCGCCATTGGGTTCAGAAGCAATTAAAGTGTCGACAAAAATAAAAGTAGTGGAGTAATATCGTCATGGCAATCATTACACGTCCCCCTCGGACAGTAACAGATATAAAAACACATTCAGGAAGATCGAGTCGCGATCATCAAATATACCGTAACTATTTTGAGGTGGGTGCGCTTGAATTAGAGCGTTGGCGGAGAACATTGGAACGTAACGTTGCGTCATCACGAATTGCCAGCATTGATAGCCGTATAGCGGTTATTGATAAAGAGAAAGAAGAGTTGCTTGCGGATGCAGAAGCATCCTGTGCCTTGGTTTACAGCAACGGTAAGCCGGAGCAAACTGAGAACAAAAAATCTTCGGGTCTGCGAATCAAGTATTGAGGTTGTCATCATGAACAAAATTCACACCATCGCTCATATCCGTACACCGCGTATGCTGAAAGGTTTTCGTGGTTGCGTTAACATGACGGGTAAGTCACAAATTCTTGCTGATTTCGGACGAATTTGTTCAGAAGAATACCGGCGTCTCAATCGCGTTCAACAAGCCAGTGGTAAACGTATTTTACTGAGGAGGGCATTGTGAGCATTGATAAATCCAGAAGCAGTCAAGCTAAAGTGCTTTATGCTCTCTGTGCTTCAGATGATTTAAAGCCCAGATACGACATACGGGGGCTTGAATCTGCGCCTGTTTATGCCATTGATCAAAACGGCTTAAGAGCTGTAGTGAGTGATACGCTTAGTAGTCGGTTGCGTCCTGACAGACGCAATATCAGCGCCCATCAGGCCGTATTGCATACACTGACAGAAGACCATACCGTATTGCCGATGCGTTTTGGTGTTATCGCTCGCAGTGCTGAAGCCGTCCAGAGTTTACTGGCCGCTAACCAGAAAACCATCAGAGAACATTTTGAGCGCCTGAATGGGCGCGTGGAAATGGGTTTACGCGTTTCTTGGGATGTCGCTAATATTTATGAATATTATGTTGCCTCGCATCCGGTTCTGAGAGAAGCTCGCGATGAAATTTGGGATAGAAATGCCAATAACGGTGATCACCGTGATGAAAAGATTCGGTTGGGTAATTTATACCAGTCGTTGCGTACTGCAGATAGAGTAGAGTTTACCGAAAAAGTAAAAGAGGTGTTGTTCGATTATTGTGAAGACATTGTTGAAACGCCGGTTAAAAGAGAAAAAGATGTGATGAATCTGGCGTGTTTAGTAGAAAGAAAACGGCTGGATGAATTTGCTAAAGGTGTTTTTCAAGCCTCCAAGTTATTTGATAATGTTTATCTATTTGATTATACCGGGCCATGGGCACCGCATAATTTTATTACGTTGGATTTACACGCGCCAACAAAGAAGAAAGAGTTAGCTAGCAGCGGTAGCGGTCATTCTGGCTGAGGTTAAGCCATGCTGCTGGTCGATGACATACTGTTCTCTCCTATTAAGGGAATCAACTGGATTTTTAAAAAAATTCACGAACTGGCGGAAGAGGAATTGTCTTGCGAGGCAGATCGAATTCGTGAAAGTCTGACTGAGCTTTATATGCAACTGGAAACGGGTGAGATTTCCGAAGAAGAATTTGAGCAACAAGAAGCTTTATTGCTGGATAGATTAGACGCATTAGATGAAGAGGATGATCTAATCGGTGAAGACAATAATAACGAAGAAGAAGATGACGATGACGATGACGAGGACGAGGACGAGGACGAGGACGAGGACGAGGACGAGGACGCAACAAAAT
>JBAXXH010000284.1:0-3796 GCA_037127995.1 Methylococcaceae bacterium
GAGTTCTATGGCGACTACCGCACCCAATTTATGAACACGGGGCTAAATATAAACTTGGCCTTCGCCATGGCACCGATTTCAGCATACGGTGGTGGCGTCCTGCTGCCAACGCCAGATATCAATTTGATGGCCTTGGCGTTGGATGCCAATGGTACACCAACGAATAATGACATCAGCAAAGCCTTTGATAACGGAGTGACGATGGTGAGTGCGGCGCATATCAAAATCAAGCCTTTTGGACTGGTAGGTCATCAGGGTGTATCCGGGTTGTGGAGCGACAAGCCCCGTTTCTCGCTTGATCAAGATCCGGATAACTTGAACAGAGCGCTTTTACAAGAGCGTTACCCTATCCTCGGAAACCCTGGCTCAATGCTAGAGCGCATTCTCATTAAATATTTTCCGCAACTGCTTATTCCGGTCGAGGCTGCTAATAAAAAGAACAGCACTTGGACTGTCGTCTATAGCTTCGATCAATATTTCTGGCAACCCAATGGCGACCCGAAGCGCGGTATTGGTCTTTTCTTTAGTTTTGGTGCCAGCGATGGTAATCCCAACCCCATTCAGTACAGCTATTTGATGGGAATTGGCGGAAAAGGGGTATTCTCCATGCGGCCGCATGATAGTTTTGGCATTGGTTGGGCGCGTTCGCAGTTTAGTGCTCAATTTGTGCCGCTACTGCGTGACAGACTGGGTCTGGGGCTGGATCATGAAGATGCCATCGAGATGTACTACACCGCCGCAATCACGCCTTGGTTGAATGTGAGCCCCAATCTTCAGGTCATCAACTCCGGCATGAACAAGACCCTGGGTAACGGCAACGGGCTACAGAATATGGATACCGTTGTTGAGGCGAATCTGCGCATGAATATACAGTTTTGAGCCATTCTTTACTCTATACCATGTCTCTGGCTGCTTTCGCTTTTAACCAACAGAAATCTAAATGCCCAAACAGAACAGGAAGCCAATATGAAATCAAAATTACTAGTCGTTTTAACCGCGACTGCGTTTTACTTTATGGCTACGGCAACACAAGCTGCACAGGAACAATCGTCGAGTACGCTAGACCGCACGACGCTGCCCATCAAAGAACCCATTTATCCTGCAATTACTGAACTTGATGCGAGTAAGGTAATAGCGCCTCCCCGGTTTGAAGTAAAACCACCCGCAAAAGCCCCGAATGTTGTCATAATACTGATTGATGATATGGGCTTTGGACAATCCAGTCCCTTCGGTGGGCCGATTAATATGCCTACGGTTGAACAACTGGCAGCCAATGGTTTGAAATACAACCGTTTTCATACGACCGCGCTGTGTTCGCCCAGCCGAACCGCATTGCTGACTGGTTATAATCATCATAGTAATAACATGAGTTCTATAACGGAAACCGCGACGGGCTTTCCTGGTGCTACGGGTATCCGTCCACAAACTATCACCCCAATGGCAGAAGTGTTGCGCCAAAATGGTTACAGCACCGCCGCGTTTGGTAAATATCATGAAACGCCGCCGTGGGAAGCGACCGTCTCAGGGCCATTTGACCGCTGGCCTACGCACTCTGGTTTTGATAAGTTTTACGGTTTTATCGGAGGTGAAACCAGTCAATGGCATCCGATGGTGTATGACGGCACCAGGCGCGTTTTCCCTGATTTGAATGACCCCAATTATCATTTTACCACCGATATGACTAACCAGGCACTTGCTTGGATGAATACTCAGCAATCACTTACCCCCGATAAACCGTTTTTCATGTATTTTGCGACAGGTGCAACGCACGCACCACATCACGCCCCAAAAGAATTTATTGAAAAATACAAAGGCAAATTTCCCGAAGGCTGGGATAAGCTTCGCGAAGCCACGCTGGCAAAACAAAAGCAATTGGCCTTGTACCACAAAACATCATACTTGCACCTAAACCCGCTGAGATTAAAGACTGGGATAAGTTAAGTGCCGATGAAAAACGCTTGTTTGTAAAGCAAATGGAAGTGTTTGCAGGTTTTGGTGAACATACTGACCACGAAATAGGTCGCTTGATTGCGGCTTTGCAGGAAAGAAATCTGTTGGACAATACGCTGGTTTTTTATATTCTCGGTGATAACGGCTCTAGTGCAGAAGGCGGCATGATCGGTATGGCAAATGAAAATACTTATTTCAACGCTGTGCCAGAAACCTTGGATATGCAATTAAAGAAAGTCAATGAACTCGGTTCAGATCATGCCTACAATCACTTTGCCGCAGGCTGGGCAGTGGCAGGTAATACCCCGTTTGCTTGGACTAAACAAGTTGCGTCCAATTTTGGCGGTACGCGCAATGGCATGGTGGTGCATTGGCCAGCGGGAATCAAAGCAAAAAATGAAGTGCGTTCACAGTTTCATCATCTTATCGACATCGCGCCTACTGTGTATCAAGCCGTCGGTGTTCCAGTACCTAAAAGCGTTAATGGTATAGAGCAACGTCCTATTGAAGGCGTGAGCATGAATTACTCTTTTGATGATGCTAAAGCCGCCGATACGCACAAAACCCAATATTTTGAGATATTCGGTAATCGCGGACTTTATCATGACGGCTGGTTTGCGGGTACATTACACCGCGCTCCGTGGGAAAGAACCCCCAGACGCCCCTTAACTGAAGATATTTGGGAGCTTTACAATGTGAATGACGATTTTAGCCAAGCCAATAATTTGGCGGACAAGAATCCTGAAAAACTGGCAGAATTGCAAAAGCTGTTCATGGACGAAGCGGTAAAATATAATGTATTGCCGATTGATGATCGTCTTCTGATACGTCTTGACCCTGTCGCGGCGGGTCGTCCTGACTTGATGCAAGGGCGGACGAGCTTAACTTTATATGAAGGTGCGGTTGGCTTGCCCGAAAATGCGTTTATCAATGCCAAAAACAAGTCGGTGACGATTACCGCTGATGTCACTGTTCCTGCCAAGGTATCGGGTGTCATGATTGCTCAAGGCGGCGATTTTGGTGGTTGGACGTTCTATATGAAAGACGGCACACCCACTTACACTTACAACTGGTTAGGTTTGGAAAAATTTGACGTGATTGCCAAACAAAAAGTACCCGCAGGTCAACACACGCTGAAGCTGGATTTTGCTTATGACGGTGGTGGCGTTGGCAAAGGCGGTACAGCCAGTATTTTCATGGATGGCACCAAAATTGGCGAAGGCAAGATTGCTAAAACCCAATGGGGTATGTTCGGTGCTGATGAAACGGCTGATGTTGGCGTAGATCAAAATACCCCTGTGAATCCCGCTTATAAAGGTAAATCTAAGTTCACGGGCAAGATTAATAAAATCACGGTGGAAACATTTATTGCCAAGAAATAGTGTGCTAACAGGGGCAATGATAACGTCGTTGCCCCTGATTTTTTTGGCTACCAACTAAGCCGTGGCAGCTAACATCTCTCAAAGGGATGTTATAGATTCTTGGATAAATAATTTCAATGCTAACAGATACCATCCCTTCAAGGGATGGTATCTATACATACTTAAAATAACGTGTAATGGAAATTTAATTTCTGAAAGACTATAACTGCTGAAATCATGAGTAAAGATTTACCCATCATCTATCTGGCACGGCACAGCGAGACCGCTTATGACAACCAAGCCCCATCGACTATTTTTTATTTTCAAGCAGCCTCACCTCACCACCTTTCTTGTATTATTGCTCCTTCAGCTTTGGGTGATTCCCGCTGACGCGGGTGTGGAGAGTCCGCTTAAACCGATCGACACATCAAGTCCCAGGGCCACGCTCCAGGGCTTCCTTGAATTCATGAACAAGGGCTACGCGG
>JBAXXH010000285.1:0-3764 GCA_037127995.1 Methylococcaceae bacterium
CAATAAGCCGCTTTAAGAATTTCTGCTTCAGCTTGGGACATAAAGCCGTCTTCCTGCAAGCCTTCAAGCAACCTGACATTATCCGTATAAGTGGTCAAGGCTTCATTTTTTGCTGCTTGCGCTAAAACCCCAAATTGTACTATAAACTCGATATCAGCAATACCGCCTTTGCTTTGTTTTAAGTCAAATTTGTTTAATTCTTTCGTTGCCAAGGCGCCACGCATCTTTTCGCGCATTTCACGTACTTCGGTTTTTAATAATGCCACGTCTCTGGGCAAGCTTAATATTCTGCGTCGAATGGCTTCATAATGCGTTTTTAAGCGGGCATCACCGGCAATAAACCGGCCTCTGACCAACGCCTGATGCTCCCATGTCCAGGCCTGATTTTTTAAATAATCTTCATAGGCATTAATATGCGTGACCAATAAACCGGAATCGCCGCTGGGACGTAAACGCATATCAACCTCATAGAGTATACCCGACAACAGTTTGGTATCCAGAATATGCCGAACCTTTAGCCCCAAGCGGCCATAAAATTGAGCGCAGGAAATCGGTTTGCCGCCATCGGTCAGCGCATTGCCATCCGGGCAATCGTACAAAAAAACCATATCCAAATCAGACCCGTAACCCAGCTCGATACCGCCCAACTTGCCAAAGCCGATAACGGCAAAACCGTTGGGATTATTATCACTGCCTGGCGGCTTACCGTGTTTTTCGGTCAGCATAAGCCACGCCCGTTCAACGACATGAGTCACGATGCTTTCGGCTATGAAGGTTAAATAATCACTGACCACCATGAGAGGTATTGCACCCATAATATCAGCGGCGGCCACTCTTAACATATTTAACTGTTTAAATTGCCGTAGAGCTATCATTAATTGCTCCAAATCTTGTACGTCAATAGCAGCTAATAAACCAGCCAATTGTTCATCAAGATCGCCTTTTTTAAGCGGCTCATACAAGGTGCGTGTATCCAGCAATTCATCAAATAACACCGGGTACAATGATAAATAGTCACAAATCCACGGACTGGCGGAGGACAAGCGAATCATTTGAGACAACGCATCGGGGTTTTCGGCCAGTAATGACCAATAAACATTTCTGCCGGCAACCGCTTCAAATAATCCCAGAATACGTTTTAAGGTTTCATCAAGGTTATCAACTTGCTGCATCGCCTCAATTAATTGAGGCATTAACCGGTCAAGAACCTTGGCACCTTTCGCGGTTAAGCGCCGGATTGAAGGCGCGTTTTTAAAGTGTTTGATAGCCGCCAGCGTTTCAGTAGGCTGTTGAAAACCATACCAACTCAAGCTGTCCAGTAATTCTGCATCATCCGCAGTGCCTGTCCAAATCAGTTGGCTATGCTGATCTTTTACGGCCTGTCTGGAGAGAGAAAAAACCTGATCAAATACCGCGTGCACCTGCTCTCTTACCGTATCCAATTCGTTTTTAAAACAATTCCAGTCCGGATAACCCAGCGAATAAGCCAGTAATGCTTGCACTAAGGGCGCAGTCGGCAAGTCATGCGTTTGTCGGTCTTGATATTGTTGGATATGGTTTTCCACTCTACGGAGAAAACAATAAGATTGAATTAACTGTGCGGCATCGTTGGGCGTCAATAATTCCAGCTCGCCAAGCGTTTTCAGGACATCCAGAATACCGCGCGTTTGCAGCGCCTTTTCATTACCACCGCGAATCAACTGAAAAGCTTGGCCAATAAACTCAACTTCACGTATGCCACCCGGCCCAAGTTTAACGTTATCCATGCGGTCTTTCCGTCTTAATTCCTGGGTAATCTGTAGCTTTAAAGAACGCAGTTCTTCAAACGCGCCATAATCCAGATAACGCCGATAAACAAAAGATTTTAGCATTGCCATCAGTTGTGCGCCGGTGTTAAAGTCACCTGCGACCTGACGCGCCTTAACCATCGCATAGCGTTCCCATTCCCGTGCCTGAGTCTGATAATAGTTTTCCATACCATCAAACGTCATGATAATAGGGCCGCTATCGCCAAAAGGCCTTAAGCGAATATCCGTACGGAACACAAAACCGTCCACCGTTATTTCATCCAGCACTTTGACCAGACTTTGACACAGTCGCGTAAAAAACTCGCTGTAGCTGGTTTCTTTTCTATCCGGTAATACGCCGTTTTCTGCGTAAGCAAAAATCAGGTCTATATCGGAAGAATAATTTAATTCATACGCACCCAGCTTACCCATGCCCAATACGATAATCTGCTGGGGACTGCCATCAGCAAGCAACGGCGTGCCTCGTTTTTCACAGGCTTGGCGGTAAAGAAAAGCCAGCGCGTATTGAATGCAAGCATCCGCCAGCCAGGACACCTCTGCCAGCGTTTCAGATAACGGTGCCCAGCCAGCCAAATCACGCCACGCAATCCTGATCATTTCCCTCCGCCGAAAATGCCGCAATTTTTGCATTAACCCGGCTTCGTTATCAATCCGCATGGCCGCCAGTTTGTCTTGATAACCGTGGCTATTATAACTCGTTAATAAATCCCCGGAATTGACCAAATCAACCAGTATCTCCGGTCGCCGCAGACAGCTTTCAGAAATAAACAAACTGGAGCACCACACCTTGGGCATGGAGACTGTAAACTCGCGGGTCGGATAAAAATCGGGATTAAGTTCGACCCACTGTTCATGCCATTGCTTTAGCGTAGCGGTTACAGAAATACGTAACTCATCAGGGAGTTTATCAAGTTCGGGTTGGAGAGTATTAATAAAAGACATGAGCAGTAGACGAATTCAAAAAAACCATCATACCTAACTCATGTTATGCAAGCCATAAGAAATCACCATGAAGGCACGAAGAAAAAGAGACGGGGAGCTGGAGCCGCCATCACTGACGGCTAAAATCAAAGGTGGGAAGTCGTAAGCAACTTATTTTTTGGGTTAGCTCATATAAGTATTTCTACGTATTGTTTTTTTGCCTGAAATCATATATTTTAATCCGCGTGGATCGAATGTTAGCCTGTTTTGACTGTTCAAATTAAGTTTGGATATTAATAGCGGACACTTTTATAGCGGGGCATCAAGCTACTGTCTTGGGCAGATTTAATGACTCAATTTAAAGCGTCAACCTTGTGGATTGCTGCTGCCTCATCCTTAGAGTTTGAAAATAAATACTCAATCTCTCTGATTTTTTCCTGTGCTTACGGTTCATGTTGTTTTTTTACAATGGGTCATTTTAAAGACTGACCGCTAATTAATCTAATTATAGAGGTGAATTATGTCGTTAAAAGTTAAAAATAAAGTAAATTTAGCTTCCGAAGCATCAGGCGATACTATATTTCTTCCAGATCGTGATGCAAGAGTTGCGGAGCTTGCTTATTACAAGGCAGAAAGTAGAGGTTTCGAGCCGGGTCATGATCTTGAGGACTGGTTTGAGGCAGAACAAGAATTTATTCTGTAGCAAGAAAAGACGGCTGTTAGGCCACTCACAAAAAGCACTCCCCAGTTCGCATAGTTCCAACAGTCCGGCGTGGAAATTCATCCGGCAACCCTCCCGCGTTGCAGTTGCGTGACGCTGGAACGTGAAAACGATAGGATAGGCGGTTATTATTACGAGTTGCCTTGCACATAAATCGCGTCAATAGACTTACGTAGATGTTTAATAATAATCTGAATAGTTATTGGAGAATTTTATGAGCGCTAAAGAAAAAGACACCACAAAAAAAACTGAAGTAATGCCCCGCACACCCAGCGGAAGCTTGCTTTCATTTGATGAATTTGATAATTTTTTTG
>JBAXXH010000286.1:0-3716 GCA_037127995.1 Methylococcaceae bacterium
GCAACCTTCGCAACAAAACGCTTTATCACCGTCTTGAGTTTTCAGTGTAAAGCCATGTACTTCGACAGGCAACCCGCAAAGATCACACACTTTTTTAGTATCACTCATTATAATAAATTATATATTTTAAGCTGGCATGCATACTAGCAAATTATTAATTGAACTACAACAACCAGAAACTTCTTGCTGGCCGGTAAATAATCGATCCCATAAGCAAGGCAGGTAAAGAATGACTTTATGGAATCAGTAACCCAGGATTTAATAACACGGGATAGGCCGGTAAAATGAGCCACCCTGTAAAACAGAGTGGCTCATTGACTCATCCTTGACCGAAGAGTTTATGGCTACTGCCAGCGGGGCTTCATGTACAAAAAATTGTTTCATGCTTTTAACTAAGCGGCTTTAGAAACATCCGTATTACTACAGACAGCACGATTTGAGGCCTTCATCAGGGCAATTCTTAAGGCTCCCGTTAAACTGGCCCCCAAACCCAGTCTGACTGCCAAAGCCGGAACTAAAATCATGGATGCAACCACTAAACCTGTTCCTAACAACAAAGCGCCATTATTGGTTTTTTTAACATCTGTGTGTGCTAATTGCTGATTCATTATTTACCCCTGCGATACAATTAATTAACAAAATATAGTTAATTAAAAGCACAATCAATGCCAAAATATTAACTACTTGATTTTATTAAACTTTGAAGATAAAAGCCTCATGCTATTTTATTAAACTATGTTAAATAACATAGTTTAATAAAATAATACGTCATATCACCTATTAAAAAATTATCTGCCGACACTAACATGGCGCTGCAAAATAAGTAATGGGTATAAGTTGCAGTTTGCTCTATTATTACCCATCTGACTATCCTCCATAAAACCAGCTTATTTTACCCGAAATACATGAAACTATAATGACGCTCTCTTCTAATTCAGGCTTATCATCAATAACCGCTGATCAATCATGCGAACAACGAGCCAAACAACTCAATAGTCAATGTCGCTGTATCTCGCTCAATCGGGAAGCCATGCATGCAGACTTAAAGCAACGGCAAGACGATATTAATTTGTATCAAATGATCGTTGAAGACCGACCTCACCTCTTTGCCGAATCAGCCGTATTTGTCACCGATACTTGCCTACAAAAACAACACCGCATCATTGCTGCCATAGAAAGCGTTATCGCTTTACCTGCTTATCAGGAATATGTGCTTGCTTACGCGTCCGACACGGCGAAATATATTCCCAAGGCGCACGGCGTTTTTTTTGGTTATGACTTTCATTTAAGCGATGACGGTCCACAACTGATTGAAATAAACACCAATGCTGGCGGTGCCTTACTTAATGCCATCGTGTTGCGCAATCAAAAAATTTGTTGTGATCTGACAGAGGAAGAATTACCCTCAAGTATTATTAATACAACTATTACCACTCATCCGGAACAGGCATTTGTTGAGATGTTTCTTGAAGAATGGCAAGCTGAACGCAGTCAACAGCCTTTACGTTCAATCGCTATCGTTGATGAAAATCCACAAAGCCAATATATGCTGCCGGAGTTTCTTTTGTTTAAAAAACTCTTTGAACAAAACAACATCAATGCCGTCATTTGTGACCCATCAGCACTTGTTTATAAAGATCAGGCACTTTGGCACGAAAATCAACGTATCGATCTGGTCTACAATCGGCTGACAGATTTTGGCCTGGAAGCGGCGGCGCATAAATCTTTACTGGATGCCTATTTGGCAGAATCGGTTGTGATTACCCCGCATCCACGAGCCCACGCACTTTACGCCGATAAAAGAAACCTGACACTACTGACTGACGAAGCCGCTTTGATGGATATCGGCGTTGACGCAAAAACCAGAGCAATACTGCTTGCCGGCATTGCCCATACCGTTTCAGTAAATCCTGACGATGCCGATATTTTATGGGCAGGCCGCAAGCATCTATTTTTTAAACCCGCCAAAGGTTATGGCAGCAAAGCGGCTTACCGTGGCGACAAACTGACCAAGCGGGTGTTCGGTGAAATTTTGGCGGGTGACTATGTGGCACAAACCCTTGTGCAACCCAGCGAGCGACAATTGGAAGTCGACAATAAAATCATCAATTTTAAACTTGATCTGCGTCATTACGTTTACAAAGGCCAAACGCAATTAATAAGCGCCCGTTTATACCAAGGACAAACCACCAATTTTCGCACGCCTGGCGGCGGCTTTGCCCAAGTTCTGGTGGTTGCTTGCCAAGATGATGAAAATACCGTTAGTTAAAAATTATCAGCTTTATCAACCAACAAGTATTTTGGTTGTATCATGATCGCTTATTTGGATTCAGACCGGTTTTGCCATGACACCAATCAATGAGTTACAACAACTACATGCTGAGATGCGCCACTGGCGGCAGTATTTGCATCAGTTTCCTGAAACCGCTTTTGAAGAAACCAAAACGGCACAGTTTATCGCGGATAAACTGATAAGTTTTGGATTGGATGTCCATCAGGGATTAGGCAAAACCGGTGTTGTCGCCACGCTTTCAGCCGGAAACAGTGACCAAAAAATTGCCTTGCGTGCCGATATGGATGCTTTATTTATCCAAGAACAAAACACTTTTTCTTATAAGTCATGCCATGATGGCAAAATGCACGCCTGTGGACATGATGGTCATTCGGCGATGTTGCTGGGTGCTGCCAAGCATTTATCTGAACACCGCCACTTTAACGGAACCGTTTATTTTATTTTTCAGCCTGCTGAAGAAGGCCGTGCAGGTGCCAAACAAATGATTGAAGACGGTTTGTTTGAACAATTTCCGGCAGATTGCGTCTTTGGGATGCACAATTTTCCGGATATTCCGGCCGGTCATTTTGCCGTTAAAGCAGGTGCCATGATGGCCTCGTTTGATTGTTTTGAAATCACCCTTACCGGCCAGGCGACTCATGCAGCCATGCCGCATTTGGGCAATGACGCCATTGTTGCTGCGGCTCAGTTGATCACTGCCTTGCAAACCATCGTCAGCAGAACCGTAAATCCGGCTGATTCTGCGGTAGTCAGTATCACCCAGATTCATGCCGGAAATACCTGGAATGCCCTACCGGAATCGGTGCTGTTAAGAGGCACGTTTAGATGTTTTAGCACGACTGTAAAAACACTGATTGCCGACAAAATCACGCAATTGGTTAATGGCATTTGCGCAGGTTTTGACGTTAGCGCAGACATCCGCTTTAATCCGGAAAATGCGGGTTACCCGGTCACCTTTAATACCGAGGCGGAAACAGCCATCGCGTTAACAGCGGCCAGCGCTGTAGTCGGAGATGAGTGTGTTGATCAACAGCCGACACCCAGCATGGGTTCAGAAGATTTTGCTTTTATGCTGCAAGAAAAACCGGGCTGTTATATCTGGATAGGTAACGGTTCTTCTGAAAACAGCTGTTTACTGCATAATCCGCATTACGATTTTAACGATGACATATTGTCGGTGGGTGCGGCTTATTGGGTCAAGCTGCTTGAAATGAAGCTGGTATAGGAGTCTTCCAGAAATTGAATTTACAATTCGCATAACTGTAAGCTGATACCGATAACATGCCTTAGGTGATTTCTGGAGAATATTTTACCCGTTAAAAGCAGGATTTTCCCAATAAAGCAAACGATTGGATTCGTCTAATGGGTAAGTTCTTTCGCAGAAATAACCTTATACCTATCAACCATAAATTAATCTCCGTAG
>JBAXXH010000287.1:0-3657 GCA_037127995.1 Methylococcaceae bacterium
TGGCAGTTGGTGGCATCGGCATAGATGTAATAAGCCGCACCGTCTTTTTGATGAGGCACTATTTTGTTCTGGGTCAGGGTCTTAAGGTGGGCCATCTTGGCGGGTGTATCGGCCAGGTTCATTTTAAAACCGGCTGCGATCAATAATTGCTCTGTATCTTTGGTTTTTTGGGCTGACATCATGGCACAGGACGCTAACAATCCGCCCAGCACAAGAGCCCCCAGGACTTTCGGAAGACGGAGTTTGGTTATATTCGTTGGTATGTTCATCAAGTCGTTCCTCTTTGTTGTTTAGTTTCATTAAGGATTTGGAAAATAGTTAAATTTTGTTACTTCTTCGATAACCCTATCGTTCCCACGCTCCGGCGTGGGAATGCCGCCAGTGATGCTCCCGCGTCACGCAACGCGGGAGCGTTGCCGGATGAATTCCCACGCCGGAGCGTCACTGCCATTAAGTTAAGCGACTATTGGCAAGATAAACCGTTGGCTGAGCGGAGTCGAAGCCAGCAAAATCGCTTCGACTCAGCTCAGCGAACGGCTTAACTTAATGGCAGTGACGCCGGAGCGTGAGAACTAGGCGGATATAATTTTAACCTGCCCACTTACTGCCTAAAAATTTATAAAAATTGACAACCGGCTCCCTCAAACACGGCACAGGTTAATCTTCCCGAGGCATACGCGCCGGTATCCAACGCGATTCGATTATGACGAATTTCTGGCTCATCTGTGACAGTGTGGCCATGGACAATCACTTTACCGTGAAATATCTCGTTATTTAAAAACTCTTCACGTATCCATAGCATATCTTCAGGGTGCTGAAGATGAAGTTTAATTTTGGGTTTAATGCCGGCATGTACGAAAAAATAACCACCTATTTCATAATTAAGGACTAATCGCCCCAAAAAATCGCTATGCGCGGCTGGCAATTTTTCAAGCAATTGAGTCCGTAATCCTGCCAACTCTTTTGAAACAGGTATGCCTTGAAGCTTAACACCGTAACTTATCAACGTCGACAAACCGCCAAACCTGAACCATTCATGGGCAATTGCGTTATCGTTACCCCATAAAAATTGCATCAACACCTGTTCATGGTTACCTAACAAAAACACTTTTTCGAAGTCAGGGAAATTGTTTTCCAACAAACAATCAATAACCTGCCTGGAGTGCATGCCCCGATCGATGTAATCACCCAGATAGACCAGTATCTTGGCACCATTAAAATCCGCTGCATCATTCACGATTTTCTCGTGTGCTTCCTGCAATAAATCCAAACGGCCATGAATATCACCAATACAATAAAGCCGATGATTTTCGGGCAAGCCAACCGGTAAAAGTACCTTTGCCTTGGTGTTAAACAGTTTTTTTAGGATAGCTTTCAAGAGTTTTTAAGAATTTTTTCCAATCATCGGGAGCATTTACAAACGCCTTTTCAACAAATTGTTTGGCTTCAGGGTGCAGTGCGACAAAGTTAACCAGCTGCCCGGGTTTAAAAGTCCAGGCAACTCGTACTTGATTTTGCCATAAGCGCTGCATGTCTTCATCAAAATCATTATAGTACTCATAACTGAATGCCAGCCTTGGTATGACCAGCTCGGGTTCCACGCGTCCAGCGTAAAAAGATAAACGTAAGGCGTTAACACTCTGTGACCTGGGTAACTTAAGCAGGCTGTCAACCGCCGCCAGACGAAACCAGCCATACGGGTCGATGGGTGATAATGTTAAGCCCTGTATAATGGCTGTCTGCCCCTGTTTAAGTAACTCCTGTTTTTTTTCAAGCGGCAGTAACGGTGATACATTAAAGAGTGATAAATAAAAAAATCCCTGTGTTTGATAATAGTCAGGGTTTTTATACCAAGACAGGGCCAAGTTTAAATCCGTAATGCACTTTTCATAGACTGCCGGCGGTATTTCTTTACGGGTGTGGTTAAACGCGGCTTCCGGATAAAGCGCATATAAACCGGCAATAAAGCGTGGCACCGCCAACATTAACATCCCGCAACAAACCAGCACCCCAAAAGCGGCAATAATGCGCTGACCAATAAAAATACGGGGTGTCGGCATGGTTTGATTAACTGGTGTAATACTGCTTATAACGGCCATACGAGTGATAATAGCCGGAATCACCATAGCCATAGCGGCCATATTGTTCCAAATTAACTTTTTGCAAGACAATCCCGGCAACGTTATTATGACCGTCTTTACTTAACAGGTGCAACGCGCTGGCTATGACTTTTTTGGGTGTTGAATCCCAACTTAACACAAATATGGTTTTATCAACCAAGCCGGCCAATATCCGGGTATCGGGTACTGCCATGATCGGTGCCGAATCGACGATGACCAAATCAAACTGTTCACGTAACTCATCGATGATTGATTTCATTCTGTGTGAAGCGAATAGATCAATCGGGTTAATAAATGCAGATTGACCTCGGGTTAAAATTTTCATGCCGGTTTCCGGGTCATTAACCAGCACCTCACTCAGCACCAAATCGTGATGCATTAACAAATCCGTTAAGCCCAGCGCACCTTCTTTAACCTTAAAGGTTTTGCCAATGGTCGGGCGGCGTAAATCCGCATCAACCACAACCACACGTTGTCCGGCCGTGGCTGAATGTCTACCCAGTAAAACAGCCAAGGTGCTTTTACCTTCACCTGGCACCGATGAAGTGACCAATAACGACTTAACCTCGGCATCCGGGTTAAGCAAACTCAATGAAATACGCAAGGTATTGATGGCTTCCGCCAAAGCGGATAACGGCTTGGCCAGCAAATACTCATGCGGCTTGATCTTGATATCCATTAATTTAGGCACAATACCCAAGGTAGTAATATTGAACAGTTCCTGAATCTGCTCAGGTGAACGGACACCCGGATTAAGCATTTCCAGCACAAATACCAGGAAAATTGCAAAGGCTATCGACCCAATCACACTGGCCGTGAGTATTAGATTTTTTTTGGGGAAGGACGCTTTTAACGGGATTTCCGCAAACGAGATTACCCGTGCATCGGCTTGGGAAATACCCTGTGTGGAAGCCGTTTCTTTAAAACGACCTAAAAAAGTTTCAAATAACGCCTTGTTGGCAGTTGCTTCCCGCTCCAACGCATGCAGGTCAACCTCAGCCTGACTGTTGCCGGTAGTTTTCGACTCCATTTGCCTTAAACTGCCAGCCAATGAACCTTCACGCGCACGGGCAACATCCAGACTATGGCGAAGGCCTGCGGCAATTTTTTTAACTTCCATGTTGATTTTTGCCTTGGTATCTTCCATTTCCGCCTGCATTTGAATCATACGCGGATGGCGTGCCCCATATTCCACCAGCATTTCCGAATATTTGCGCTGCACTTCGGCTTCCTGACTGCGTAAACTGGATATCAAACCCGAATTTAGCACTTCGACGACACTGTCAATATCCTGTCCGTTTCGCGCTATTGATTCAACTTGTTGATATTTGGCTTCGGCTTCAGCACGCTGTGAGCGGGCGATAATCAACTGACTGTTGACTTCCGATAATTGTTGCTGTGAAAGCCCGGTGCCTTTGCTGACTTCCAGCAAGGCATGGGTTTTACGGTAATTCTCAACGGCGCGTTCGGAAGACTCCACCTTGTGCTTTAATTCGCCAAGTTGGTCATTTAGCCAGTCGGTCGCTTTTTTAGTGGC
>JBAXXH010000288.1:0-3643 GCA_037127995.1 Methylococcaceae bacterium
ATTTTGCTTGGGGGATTTTTTTGGCTTATTGACAGGGGCAGGCTAATGGGTGACCGCTTTATAAATCCTTTCAACTCTGCACCTCAAATTTGTCGGCATCCACCTAATTTTGGACGGTATTCCTACCGGTTTACGTCGAGTTATTGGACGGTATCTTTAAAGAATACTCTGATACCAAGCACTTTTATAAACCCCAAAGCACGTTAATATTGCTACAAAAAATAGAATTGATTGAAATAATAAAAAAATATTTATAAAATATTGCAATTTTGAAATATTCAACTAGTATGTAATTACAATATTTACTATCCGGGTATAGCGCTTTTTTAGCGACACTAACCCGGCTTTAAAAAAACTATTTTGTTTTTTAAAAATCGAAGAGAGATTACCAATGCTAACCATTATGCCTTCAGCGCCTATTTTACCTGATGTTTACGAAGAAAATGGTACCGTAAACCATCAAAAAGAAATGTTGTTGAGAAATAGTTTTGCTTTGCTTAATAAGCTTCAAGTTAAGCTGCCGGAAAGCTTATCCTCCGATCTTGAGGTTGTTAATCTGACCAATACCCAGTCTAAGCTCGAAGGAAATTTTGCATTACTTATGAATGATATTGCAAATATTGAAGCAGAAGACGCAACCTTGTCAGGTAAAGCGCTTAATAAAAGATACAGCGATGTTTTACCGGGTCGGTCTTATGGCATAAATGAAATTATATTTAAACAAACTGATTTGAATCATTATTTATCAGCACTTGTTGCTGAATTTGAAAATTTTGAGGGCGGTAAAGTTGCCCTGGATCTTGATAAAAATGTTTCTTTTTGTTGTATTGATCAAGCCATCGTTAAAATTATTTTAAATAATATTCTTTCAAATGCCGTTAAATATTCTGATGGTCAAATGAACATTTGTTTGTCGGTAGCATTGGTTAATTTTAAAAATGAAAAATGGCTTGATTTTTCAGTGACTAATAGCGGCATAGGCATGTCTTCGGATCAGATTGAAAACATTTTTGAGCCTTTGTATCGGGTCAATCCATTTGGCTATGTACCGGGAAACGGTCTTGGAATGACAGTTGTAAAAGAGCTGGTTGGTGATTTGAATGGCAGCCTGGATATAAAAAGCACTATCAACGAAGGCACCACCGTTAATGTTAAATTAAAATTTTTTCCAACACCCGAGTCAATAATTGCCTAAACTCAGCCGTTAGCAATAGAACACGGATACAGGCAATTTTTTAATCTCATAAAAACATGACCTATAATCATTTTAACTCAATCTTCAAGTTTTTAATTCTTGATTTCGGGTAATTTAGCGATAACAAGTATTAAGCGTAGGCCGGAATAAGACCACCCAAGCGTAGCGCGTGGTGGCGTTTCCGGAGCACTCGTACAGCATGCCGGAAACGCTTGTTCTCGCTTACGCTTGAAAAGCCTTATTCCGGCCTACATCTATTGGCTGTTATGTTACCGGTTATCTAGGATCTATAAAGTCAATGTAAGAAAAACTTGAAGATCAAGTATAAAGTCTTTTTTTAACTAAAAATAAAATCCGTGTCATCCATGATCAAAGCCAACATCGACTAGATACTTACCAAAAAAGGGCCTGGCCGCGTGCCAATTAAGGATAAAAAATAAGAAACAAATATCCAAAAAACAGCATCAAGTGTACATGCCCCTGCAACACCGTGGTACGCCCGGTCATCAGCGTGATAAGCGCCGTCAATAAACTGGCATAAAGTAATGTTGAACCCGCCCCCGTTACTCCTATGATCAGCTTTAAATCCTGTAATCCTGTCGCCAACATTATCGCTGGAACAGTCAGAGCGATTGAAGATAACACCGAACCCAGGCAGATATTAACAGAACGCTGCAGATTATTATCCAAGGCAATGCGATACGCGCTTAAACTTTCCGGTATAAGAACCAATGCAGCAATAATCAAACCCGCCAGTTCTATGGGTGCATGTAGCGTTTCTATACCGTAGTTAATAAACCCGCCAAAAAAATCCGCCAACAACACAATCGGCGTAACCGACATAATTAATCCGGCGGCTGAAATCAATACTCCCCGATTATTATGGGTTTGTGTGGGCGCTGGTTCATTCATACCCGGTTCGGCCGAAAAAATTTCAGACTGATCAAACAGTTCTTTATGCCTTGTTGTTTGCATAAACAAAAACAATAAATAAACCAAAAT
The DNA here is from genome assembly GCA_037127995.1 of Methylococcaceae bacterium. Lineage (GTDB taxonomy): Bacteria > Pseudomonadota > Gammaproteobacteria > Methylococcales > Methylomonadaceae > Methylobacter_C. The sequence continues at coordinate 2,198 of JBAXXH010000288.1, forward strand.
ACATAAAAGCCCCAGAAAAATTTCCTGGGCAGGAATCAATGTTGGCCCCACCGATGAAAGCGTGTGGCTGGGCATAACCAATAAAATCAAGGATAAGGGTGCAATGAGATGCAGATAAGAAAGCGCACCCCGCAAGTTAAAGGTTTGTTCAAAATGCTTCCAGCCACCGACTATTAAAGACAATCCCACCATACCATTAAGCATAATCATTAAACTGGCAAAAACAGTATCACGAAGCATGGACGGATTTTGATCGCCCGTCATCATAATCTGTAGCATTAAGCTCACCTCAATGGCAGCAACCGCCAGCGTTAATATTAACGTACCAAAAGGCTCTTTTAACATGGTTGACAGGTGTTCGGCATGCCGATTGACTGCAAATACACAGCCCAACATGATGATAAAAATCATCAGGGCTGCCGCCAACATAACATTTAAGCCCATTTCGGGGCCAAGTTCTAAATGTGTCAGGGTAAAAACCAGCCAAACCAGCCAACCCAGCAGAACAAAAACATTACGTTTCAGGCCGTTAATAATCTTCACTTAAACCTCATTCAAAATAACAAAAAAAAGAAAAGCACGAAAATTGATAAGAGTATTTTTCGTGCTTTTCATACGATACCGGTCGGGGTTTGTAACCTCGGCCAAAATATTTAAAGACTTCTATAGCTTTCAAAATCTGAGTAACAGGGTTGCAATCCGCGTCATGTTTGAGGAAGTAATGCCGGTCGTCTTTTACTTCCCTCTTGATCCGTGAACGGGAAAGGCACAACTACCACAGAAAATTTTTCAAAGATCATCATAGGCTTCATCATCCGCAGCGGACTCCCATTCGCTCAAGGCGCCTTGTAACGCCTCTGAAAAAGCTTTATCTATAGGTGGCGCTTTATGTAAATGAACGCCGGCCTGATCAATTTCAAAGACTATCGAATCACTGTTAGCATTAAAGTTCACAGGTTATGGTTATTTATCTAGGTGCAAGCAATTTAAAATTTTCATGCTGGCAGGCTTTTTTATCAAATGAAAAGGTAAATGGACAACCCATTTTTTTGTTGATTCGGGCAATAAAATAATCTGAAAAATCAGCATTTCCTGTTTCATAATCAGCATAGGCTTCCCATGCATCAACATGCGATGAAATATAAACTTCACTTCCGCTTAGCAGTTGTTTTAATACCGCCAAAATAATCGATTTATCATAATGATATGCTCGTTTTAACACCCACACGATTTCACATAAGGTAATTTCATTAATAAAGGCAGGATTTTCTACAGAACACTGATTTTCAATCACATCAGTTGCTAACTGAGCTTGTTGTTCATCATCTTGCACAATGTAGCGAATAAAGACATTGGTATCCAAGCCGATCAAAGTTTGGCTCCTTCTAATTGAATTGCCGTCTCCATTTCTTCCAGGCTAATCGCTCGGTCTGGTTTAGGTGCCAT
>JBAXXH010000289.1:0-3624 GCA_037127995.1 Methylococcaceae bacterium
ATTTTATTAATACTACTGAATGGACGCTTTGAGTAGAGATCAGGGTGTCTGAAGGATAGTGATGTTGATATTTTTGTCGTGCTCGATTCATCCTATTACTCAAAATACACGCCGGCTTCTTTACTTGAACGACTTCGAACCGTTCTCCTTCGCACCTACACAACCACACCGAAAATTAGCCGAAATGGTCAAGCTGTCACCATTACGTTTACAGATTTTGTGGTTGATGTTGTTCCAGCATTCAATCGCCAAGGTGGAGGTTACATAATTCCAGATTCGGCTAATGGATGCTGGATTAGTACTGATCCTACGGTTCATGCCGAGAAGCTAACAGTGCAGAACAAAGCACACAATGGAGACCTTGTACCCTTAACCAAAATGGTTAAGGGATGGAATCGCGTTATCAATAGTGCCTTTACGGGATTTTATCTTGAACTCATGACTACAGATATTCTTACCAATGTAAATATTACGGACTATCCTAGTGGTGCTAGATATGTCTTTGACAAAGGGCGTGAGAAAATAAAATATAAACAGTCTGATCCGGCTAATTTTGGTGGTTCTGTAAATCCGCTCAACAATGTGAATACGGTTGAGGAAGCGGTAAGTCGTTTTACGACGGCATATAATCGCGCTGTGAAAGCTGAAGAATATGCCAGAGCCAATAACATTCCTGCCGCCTTTGAGGAATGGCGAAAGATATTTGGTAGCTATTTTCCCACATACGGTTAAGTTGTTTTTCGCTCTATATATTTAGGGTTGTTTTTATCTTTTCCCATTCTATTGAAAGTGAAGGATTGAGCTTCTGGAATACTTTTGTAGACAGCATAATTCCTGCATTGGCTTTTCCGGTTTCATAGAACGTAAAGTATTCAAGCACTTTAGCATTCATGGTACTTCTATTTGGAGATGTTTGAAAAATCGAATACATGTGGGTGTAGGTGTTGTCGCATCGGACGCGAAGCCATTCAAGTCTCAACCAACGCGAAACTATTTGTTCGCTGAATACGGCCTGTGCGGCGGCAACCGCAATGACCAAATCCGTATTTCGGTAAAGTAAAACAATCGCGAAAAGTGCGAGGTAAACAAAGACCTTAATTCGCTCTGTTTTAGCCATTTCCAATGCAATTGCTCTGCTGAAATGGCTATTCTCCATTACGGCTACTCCAAGTCGTTTAAGAGGGTCTGTTTGATCGTTATTGTAGTAGCCAGTTGTTTGCTCGTGAGTTAGCGGGACACCATGTGCATTCGACAGCAAGTCGAGCCGCCGTTGATCCTCTGCGCGTGGTGTCCAGTGAAGCCGAACTGCAAGCCCCAGGAAAAACACAATAATTACGGTCAATACAAATGAGATTAGGACAATGGAGTAGCCTGTTGGATAGCCGTGTTGATCTACTAACAGTGCCGCGAATGATAAAAGTGCGGCTATGTAAAAAAGTTTATCTGCAACCACTTCGGCAATTTCCAGAGGCTTGAAATAGCGGTCTCTAATAGGGTCAATTTTAGTTGGGGTGTTAGACATATTATTGAGATTTCTCAGAGAGGCAGGAGAGCACGCGAAAAGGTTGCCGCTACTGGCAATGGATGTGTATTTTTTCTTTAGGCAATGGCTTCAAGTCCGTTCTTGGCGACCAGGGAGAGCAGTTTTAGCGAAGCCCCTTGGGGGTGTTTCTCGCCGCGTTCCCATTGACTCACCAAGCCGGTTGTGACATTCAAGTGCCGCGCAAAGACGGCTTGGCTTGCCCGTTCGTGTTGCCGTATGGCGAGTATTTCTTCTGGTTGTAAGGTCTTAACCGGCGTCAGGCACAGTTCGTCAAACTGGCGCAAGGTGATTTTGTCCATAACCCCAGCTTCATGCAAACCTTCAGCGGTTTCATGCACGGAGGCCATCAAACGGCTACGGTATTGTTTTTTCATGGCAGACTACCTCAATCAAAGTCTTGTTTTCTTGTGCGCTGCACAGTGCAGCATCGTCATAATTCAGCATGTCCGCCGCTAGTTTTCGCAAGGCCGCCAGTTCGTCAGCGTCGATATTGTCTCTTTCATTCTTGGCAAAGCCATGAACAAAAAACGCCAGCGTTCCTATGCGGAATAAAATCAGGGTACGAAATCCTCCCGACTTGCCGCCGCCGCTACGGGCTACACGTTGCTTAATGACTCCGCCGCCTAGATCAGCATCAAGTAATCCCTGTTCGGCATCCTTGACCGCCTTGCATAAGCTTTGGTCGTCTATCCCTGATTTTCTGGCAAAGCGCGTGAAGGCTTTGTTTTTAAATATCCGCACTCTTTTCCACTGCTTTACTTTGCTCTTTTCAGCTTTCATTTATAGCACTTAGTATTATAGATTACAAGGGAATTTAACAGTCGTTTTGAGGACGAACCCGCCAGCGTGTGCTATGCGCTTTGCGCACCGAGCCTAAGCCGCCTCGGCCATCCGGTAACGCCCCCTTTTGCAAGAAGCTATGGGTGAATTTATACAAACGACAGAATTGTTTCGTAGAATTTTTTGCCATGCCACATCTGGCGAGGCTTTGAACCACTTTTTAATTTCTCAAAAAAAACACTAGTTTTCATGACTAAAATATTGAGATGTAAATAATGCATACATTGCCTTACACCCTAGCACCTGCCATGTAGACGGCATTACACCGTGCAAAGCAAAGTCAAAAACGCGCTTAATTTACACTTGTAACTGTTAGTCTTAGATATTAATTTACATATTAAAGGCAAAAAAAACAGTCTTAGAAAGTATACATTGTAATACTATTTTTTAGGCGCAAACAATGCAGCCTTGACGTGTCTCACTTTATGTCTTATTATTTGGTCTTATAAAGTCTTAAATAAAATAAGACATAATGAGCGGCGGACATCATGGCTAAAATTGGATATGCAAGAGTTTCATCTACCGGACAAAGTTTAGAAGTTCAACTGTCAAAACTTATCGCTTCCGGATGCAAAGAAGGCGATGGACAAATTTTCCAAGAAAAAAAGAGTGGCAGCAATGCCAACAATCGGCCTCAACTACAAGCGTGTCTACGTCATGTGCGTAAGGGCGATACGCTTGTCATTACCAAACTTTATCGGTTGGCCAGATCAACCCTTGATTTGGCAAAAATAGCGGATGACCTGAAAAAAAGAGAAGTTGAGCTTGTCGTCCTGGATCAGGCTATTGATACCTCAACGCCTACAGGAAAACTGCTCTTTTCTATGTTGGGTGCTATTGCTGAATTTGAAAATGCCATACGCGCGGAACGGCAAGCTGACGGTATTTCCAAGGCAAAGAGCAACGGTGTTCAGTTCGGCGCTAAAGCCAAACTATCCGGTCAACAGTTATCAGAAATGAAACAGAAACGTGCTGATGGTGTTTTAATAAAAAATCTAATGTCTGAATACGCACTCAGTAAAGCGTCAGTTTATCGACTTCTATCCACTTTAACTTGATCAAAAAGCTCGTTGCAAAAAAAATCCACAAACCGTTACTGCACCCTCAGGAAGACAATGTGTTAACACAATAAAAATTAAGCGGAGGGTACCATCAACAACAAGTCCTAAAGGCAGTTATAATTTCAAACACCCTGATCTCTACTCAAAGCGTCCATTCAGTAGTATTAATAAAATATTATA
>JBAXXH010000290.1:0-3606 GCA_037127995.1 Methylococcaceae bacterium
ACCTGAAGCGGCAATTTTATAAGTTGCTCAAGTTATTTCGTGCTCGTTCCTAAGCAACAGTTCCGGCACCAATTTCTGTGTATTATCGCCGAATCTAAAAGTGCCTCCAGTCCAAGCCGATGACGCCTGATACCAGGCCTTCACCAGCCTAATATCCACTTGTTCTTTGGGCAGACGGCCACCTGGCCCGGAGAGATCGGAGACCTCCACGTTAACGCCGTTATAATCCCGGAATTCACTGCGTAACACAAAGCTCGCAGCTTCGAACTGTGCTGGTGCTGCAGTTATCTGCATTTCATTACCGGCTATCCATGGCACAGGCCAAGTGTCAGGCAATATAAGGTCAGGCGAAATCGGCTCCACCGGTTGCGCAATCACCCCATTCTTGCCTGCCGTCGTCACTAGCATTGGGGAAGATGAAGTAATATTGCCGGCTTGATTTTTGGCCACGGCCGTGAAAATATGGCCACCATTAACCAACTGATTGGGTAATGTAACTTCATAGGGCGCTGTTTTATCCTCAGCCGCAAGGGCTTGTCCATCTACCATGAACATCACCCCGCCCATCCCTGCCAAGTCCTGGGCTTCGGCCCGCAGATGAATTTGGCTGAAAAAGTTATCTGTGGACGCGGGCGCAAGCAAAGTGACCATGGGAAATCCGGCGGCGGGTTTGCCGTGATTATATAATTCGCGGATTTCATTGGTCGGCAATGCACGGGAATAAACGCGCATATCACCCAGTTTGCCTTGCCAGGAGTAGGAGGGGATCCCCTTCCAGCCGGTGCCATACGGAAAAAAAGAACCGATGCACAGAGGCAACTGCCCATCGATTCCATGGACGCTCCATGTGTTGGTATTTTGGCCTGACGCTGCCAATTGTCCATCGAGATACATAGACATGTTCCCGATGCTTTTGATTGTGATCACAACCTGATGCCATTGATCAGGTGCCAATGCTATAGGGGCTATTACTTTGGCACCTTGTACATGCCACTGAAGCTTGCCATCAGCAAGTTGGCTAAGGCCGTAATTATAAGCGCCTTGATTATTCCAGGGTTTGCTGAAAATAGATCCACCATCTTTGTCATGGTGGTCAGGCCAAAGCCAAAGCGCAAAGGTGCGGTCACCACCGCCGGAGTAGGCCAACGGGCCGGCCGGAATATTTTGCACCCGGTCATTCAAGCCATCGAAGGCTATAAAAGACCGGTTCCCTTGTTTCCCACGTATAGGGCCATCCGTTAATACCCCATGATTGCCCAAACTCCCGTGATCGGTTACAGTATCGCCGTTAGTCTCATTAAAGTCCCACCAGGCAATCAAACCATCAGGGGTGTCCGGAGTTTGCAAGTCGGGTGCGATAATGGCGAGGGAGGTATTGCCCAAGGTATCATAGGCCTGTACAGAATATTGGAAAGCCGTATTGGGGGCCAAATTCAGATCCAAAAACTCCAAGGCAGGGGTCGTCCCGGCCAATATCCCGTTGCGGTAAACCTGATACCCGGCGATTGGCGCGTGATCGGTTGACGGTTGCCAATTTACCCGCGCGTTAGGATTTTGCCATTGCACCATCACATTGTCAGGTGCGCCAAGTGAGGTGGCAGCCAAAAGGTTTGCAGTAAAATTCAGGCAAAATGCAAAAAACAATAGGAATCTGAATATGTAGCTCATCATGTGCACCTCCACTCTTTTAAACTTGCCTAAGTCAGGGCCATGTCGCAATATAACACATTTAACTTTAGGCAGCCCTTTTTCGGGCGGCTAAGAATGACGATTTAAACTCAAACAGCTTAAAACTGTTTTATAAATGGGCCTGACCCTAATACAGCCAATACACTAGATTCAGCATTTTACGGAAAATATGATATATTCCCTCCGTATCCACACTTAGTAAAAGCAATGAAAACCGATACCTTGTTTTACCGCCTGTTTAAGCGCAAGCCACAAGTGGCGCTGGAATTATTGGGCCTGGAATACCAGAGCGAAAGCTATCGGTTTTGCTCGGAAGAAATCAAACAAACCGCGTTTCGCCTGGATGGAATCTTTACACCTCTTGGAGATGATGCCGGGCAACCGCTAATCTTTGTCGAAGTGCAATATCAACCGGACGATGATTTTTACGATCGCTTTTTCAGCGAAATAACGCTATATTTACGCCTTAACAAACCGGCCCATCCCTAGCTGGCGTTGGTGCTATACCCGTCACGCAGTGTGGAAACGGAAGCCAGCATCGCCTTTAGCCCGTTTATAGAATTGCCGCAGTTGCGCCGGGTTTATCTGGACGACTATCGGGATAGCCAGGGGCTAAGCGCGACCCTTGAACTGATCCGCCTGATTGCCAGCCGCGAAGCAGAGACCCTGGCCATAGCACGCCAACTGGCCGGACGCCGCGACGAGCTGGGGCCGGACGGCCTGGATTTTATCGAAACCATTTTGGTGTACAAACTACCCCGCCTAAGCCGGGAGGAGATTAAAACCATGTTAGCTTTAAACGAGATAGAACTAAAACAGACCCGTTTTTATCAGGAAATAGCGGAAGAAGAGCGGCAAATAGGCGAGCAATTAGGCGAGCTAAGAGGCCGCCAGAAAGGCCGTCAAGAAGAATGCATTTCGTTAGTGACGCGCTTGTTAAGACGAAAGTTTGGCATCCACCCAGAACTTGCCACTGCGCTGACGCAATTACCGACAATACCGGTTGAGAAATTGGAAGACCTGGCAGAGGCTATCATTGACTGGACTGAAATGAGCGCTTTAACCGAGTGGCTAAGGCAGCAACTTTTAGGTAGCAAGTAGCCTCGATGAAGTAAAACGGAATTGAGGAATCAGGTTTCGAACGTCTTCGATTCCACTACGTTACATCGAGGCTACTTGCTTGCTAAAATCAATCAAGTCTAACCCTGATACTGCTACCTTAAATTTTAATTAATTTAATAATCAACAGGTTGTATGTTAAAAGTATACAAAAATGTGATCTTTTTAAAGCGACCAATATACGAAAAATCAACAAGTTAAATAGAAATAGAATCGCAATCTGTTTTTCTCAACACTTTTTGAGTTTGATCTCGCCATTTATTTGCATTCCAACACATTGATTATAATATAGATATTTTTAAGATAGCAGTATTAAAGTCTTACCCCTTTGATTTGGAAAATATAATATATTCCCTCCGTATCCACACTTAGTAAACGCAATGAAAACCGATACCTTGTTTTACCGCCTGTTTAAGCGCAAGCCACAAGTGGCGCTGGAATTATTGGGCCTGGAATACCAGAGCGAAAGCTATCGGTTTTGCTCGGAAGAAATCAAACAAACCGCGTTTCGCCTGGATGGAATCTTTACACCTCTTGGAGATGATGCCGGGCAACCGCTAATCTTTGTCGAAGTGCAATATCAACCGGACGATGATTTTTACGATCGCTTTTTCAGCGAAATAACGCTATATTTACGCCTTAACAAACCGGCCCATCCCTGGCTGGCGTTGGTGCTATACCCGTCACGCAGTGTGGAAAAGGAAGCCAGCATCGCCTTTAGCCCGTTTATAGAATTGCCGCAATTGCGCCGGGTTTATCTGGAAGACTATCAGGATTGCCAAGGGCTTAGCGCGACTC
>JBAXXH010000291.1:0-3604 GCA_037127995.1 Methylococcaceae bacterium
AGACCTTATGGCGGAGTACTTGCGGACGGGGGTTCAATTCCCCCCGCCTCCACCAATTCAAGATTCAACGATGTACAAAGACATACATAAACCCGCAAGTCATAAGGCTTAGCGGGTTTTTTATTGTCCAACGAAATACAATGAAATACAGTAACAGTCGACAAAATTTGCAGTAAGATTTACAGTAGCCACGATTTTGAAAAAAATCGAAAAAAAGTTACTGCACTTCACAGTTCATTGCATTACTTCAAGAGGTTACCGTATGGCTAAAGAACTTTTAAAAGATGTCACTATCCGCACCGCCAAACCCCTCAACAAAGACTATCGGTTAAATGATGGTGAAGGGCTTTATGTGATTATCAAAACCAATGGCGCTAAATGGTGGCGATTTGATTACACCTTTTCAGGCAAGCGCAAAACCTTATCATTAGGCGTTTATCCAGCCACCAGTCTTGCAGATGCCAGACGCAAAACAGAAGAAGCCCGTAATCAGGTCAGCAATGGCATAAATCCAAGTGATACCAGAAAGGGGCTAAAAGAGGAGACGCTCTTACTTGCTGAAAATGAAGCCCGCATCCTTGCAGGGCTAACCATAATTAACAGTTTTAAGTATATTGCATGTGAATGGGGCGAAACACTTATTCCAGACTGGTTAACTAAAAATAACCGCTCCAGACGTATGCTTGAAAGAAATATATTTCCGTGGCTGGGTAACCTGCCCGTAAATGACATTTTACCTATGGATATTTTAACCTGTTTAAGGCGTGTTGAAGAGCGAGGCACGATTGAAACAGCCCATAGATGCCTGCAATTATGTGGGCAGGTTTTCCGTTATGCCGTTGTGACCGGTAGAGCTGAACGAGATATAACCCCCGATTTACGCGGCGCATTGGTAACGGTTAAAGGTGGAAACTTTGCAGCAATGACAGACCCCAAGCAAGCCGCGCAGCTGTTAAGAGCCATTGACAGCTATACCGGCTCTTTCGTGGTCAAATCAGCCTTACAGCTTGCACCCTTGGTATTCGTTAGACCTGGCGAACTAAGGCACGCAGAATGGGCGCATATCGACTTAGAGGAAAAAGAATGGCGCTATCTGGTAACGAAAACCCAAACCCCGCATATTGTCCCCTTATCAAACCAAGCCATTGAGATTTTAACAAGCCTCCACCCGCTTACAGGTAATGGCCGCTTTGTGTTTCCCAGTGCCAGAACTCCAAACGGTTCAAGAGCGATGTCAGATGTCGCCATGTTGGCAGCCTTACGCCGTATGGGCTTTGATAAAACAGAAATGAGCGTCCACGGCTTCCGCGCTATGGCAAGAACCATACTTGATGAAGTGCTGGGCTTTCGACCTGATTTTATTGAGCATCAATTAGCCCACGCGGTACGAGATGCCAATGGACGCGCCTACAACCGGACTTCTCACTTGCTTGAAAGACATAAAATGATGCAAGCCTGGAGTGATTATCTGGACAGCTTAAAGAATGGCGCTCAAGTGATCGCGTTTAAAGCCAAGAGTGGTTAATGGGATCAAGCAGATAAAAGGGGATGTGAAAGGACTTGGATTTAAAAAATAGTTTCGAGCGGTTTAGAAAAGACTTAATCCGATTAATTGTTGTTGTCAGTATTATTCAAACTGCTTTGATTATTGGCGTAATGCTAAAAATGCCACATCTGATATAATCAACACGCCGGATAGTTCGACGGAACAATAAACGGGATTCGTCCCCCACTTCCGGCCATTCCCCTCAGGACGCTTTACACATTGACGAGGTGTTGTTTGTCAAAAGAGCTTGATACAAGTTGGTTTGATTTAAAAAATTATGATTATCTCAGCAAGCTTGATTTGCCTGGGTGGATAGAGCAAATTACTAAAAGACTCTATGCCCATATAATTACAACTGACTATGTAAATGAAAATAATTTTAAAAAGAGCGATTTAATAGATGTAGTTGATACATTAAAAAGGGGACGCGCTGAATCATTTAGTGGTGAATGGCACACAGAACCTGCTGTTTATGACCTATCGGTAAGCGATGCTTTTGGCATATCTACTGACCCACGTGTTTTAATTACATACACTAGGAGGTATTCAGAAATAAAAAATGATCATTTTTTTGATTCCCAACACCCCTTTAAAAAGGCAATTTTTATTAACTTATCCGCTAGTGATGAGCAGTTAAAAAACGAGTTTTCTAAATGGCTATCTGATAACAGGGCTATTGAAAGTGGTAAACATCAAAAAAAGTTATTTTCTCAGGTAAATTTTGACCATTGGGTTAAAAATAGAGTTATCCCATATCTTGATTTGAAGCTTATAGCAAAAATTGAAGGTAAAAAAATCACTCAAGATAAAATAGCAAAACTTATTTTTTCTGATGAGCATGATATTAGTATTATTGATCGTTTACGCGATACAACTAAGCCAACAGCCGATATATTAATGAATTCTGGCGCAATTAGAACGCTATTAAGTCAGCATAAATCTGAATTAAGGGATAAATAACACCTAAAATAACCCTAGGATAAATTGCTTGAAATAACATCTATAGCAAAAATAATAAATATGCATATCATGGGCAACCTTATCAATCAATAAGGTTCAACCCATGCCAATAAAATCCGCACAACAACAACAACCCCGTACTAAAATAACCTACGCACCCGCGCCACTACCCGCCGAAGGTTTTGCACGCTTACCATCCATTCTTTCTGTTTTGCCTATTTCAAGAACGAGCTTTCTTGATGGCGTGAAATCGGGAAAATATCCGCCTGGACAATTGCTATCCCCCCGTTGCCGGGTTTGGCCGGTCGATGCTATCCGCGCTTTGATCGCTCAATTAGGTAATGCTGCATGATGGCCTTTACCGACGACACCACCAAGCCAAGCCGACTCAATCGCAAGAAAAAAAGACGCTGGAAGATGTCCGATTTAATTAAATCAGGATTGACAGATTGTTACATGGCGGCTATGCTTACCTCGCTTTCAAAACATTTGGAAGCCGGGATTAGAACACCGAACAAGGCCACAACAGGCCACAATCAAACGTGGTTTTTTTGTACCCATCAAAAACTCAATTCAATTTTGTTATGGTGGGAAGTATTGAGCTGTCCGTTAAACGACAGGCCGCGCCTTGGCGGTAGTTCTAACTTGATACTTCCCACCGCCCAACGATTAGAACCAGTGGGCGGCGGTTTATCCCTTCTACAAGGAATCACCGCATGAACAATACAAATATCCCTGCTCAAACCGAGCAAACCACCCAAGCCCCAAACCTTGACGAGTTAAATAAAGCCTTTGCCGAAGTCTCTTTTTTGTGGAGTTGCGTCTTAACGCATAAAGCCGAAGACAACCAAGACACCGCAAACAGCCGCTTCAAATGGTTGTCACAAGAAGCCGCAAACCTTGCAGCCGTTGCCATGCAGCTTTATTCAGAAGCAGGTGTTCGATGAACGCGCCCACCCTAACGGCTCAAGTCGAGCCATGCCATACCACCCGCTTAAATATTAATTTTAACCACCGCTTATCCTGGGCAATTACAGATTTTGATACTTAGTGTCTGAACGAAAAAGCCGATTTTGAAAAAAAACCACGCAAATTCCA
>JBAXXH010000292.1:0-3577 GCA_037127995.1 Methylococcaceae bacterium
CGCTAAGTGTAGTTTAAATCATTCTCATCTTGGCTGGGGTGCGGAATGTCGGTTTATAGATTGATATAGTTTATGTATGTGTAATTATCGAGATGCTGAAGCTTATGTACAGAACCCAAATCAACCTGAAACCGAAAAGCATTGGCTGGTGGCAGTTTTAAAATGTACGCCAACAAGGCACGAATAACGCCGGCATGGGTTATGATTATAATTTGTTCGGTTGCCTCTGGCATTCCCTGCACCAGCTCTTGCCAAAAAGCCCCGACGCGCTGATATAAATCGGTAAAACTTTCCCCGTTTAGCGGTGCAGTGTGAACAAAATTATCCGTCCACTGCTGCAAAACATCAGCATCAATATCATCAAAACGTCTACTTTCCCAATCGCCAAAATCAAGCTCCAACAAGCGGGCATCAGTCGTCACACACTTAGAAAACTGTTCTGCCAATTTTACACAGCGCGTTAACGGACTGCTAAAAACCCGGCTATTCTCTGTAAATTCAGGTAATTTTTGTTGCAGTTGCTGAGCTTCTTCAAGAAAAGTTTTCGCCAATCCGACATCGCTTTGTCCGTAACACAGCCCTTTAAGCGTGTCAGTTTTCGTGTGGCGAACTAAATAAATATCCATAAGGCACTAACACTTAGATAAAAAACAACTTCTGAAATTTGCTGGCTCGCCCCCAAACAATCGCCCGTATAACCACCGATATAGCGATAAAAATAACGGCCCACATACCCATTAACAGCGAACACAGGAATAATTGCCAACGCGCATACTGGCGGCAGCAACGTCAAGGGTAACAAGGCGGTCAGAGTAGCAATAAGCAATTGCTGCCCATTGGGTTTATAAACGGCAACAGCCGCCTTGCTGTCATTATTACGCGCGTAATCATACCGCTGCATCAACAACAAGGGCGACAACCGGCTAATACTGTGCCCCGCCAATAATACCCAAGGTACGGCGGTAGCTAATAGACTGTCCAGCAAGCTGATTTTTAACAAAAAAAGCAGCAATAACCCAACCACACCATAAACTCCAATATAGGAATCTTTCATGATTTCCAGGATACGTTGTTTGCCCCAACCGCCACCAAAACCATCACAGACATCGGCAAAACCATCTTCATGGAAAGCGCCGGTTAAAAAAATACCCACAATTAAAGCCAATATTACTGCTGTTACTTGCGGCCACAACAAATCAGCCAAATAAAAACTTAACGCCGTAATACCTCCCACCAGCCAACCGACCAGCGGTAAATAAACAGTTGCTTGAGGTAGTTTTGTGTAATCCTGGGATTTTGGACCCGGCAACCGGGTATAAAAACTGAGAGCGAGGAAAAACTGTTTTAACTGAGGCATTATTATTGTGTGTTGACTGTTTAATTTTTACATTGCAACCCGCGAAAAACAGGTTGATTAACCATGCATAGTAAGCAGACCGGATTTCATCTTGCTGTCACGCGATTGTAATAGGATAACCGTTTACGTAAGAGTTATCATAAGATTCTTATGCCAGAACCGAACAATTACACGCTATACTGCCAAAACATGAAACAGAAAAACGGCTTTTCCATGCCATTACCCCCTGACACCTATTTATGACCGGCTTTAAATTTCCCGAACTTGAACAACTTGAACGCATCATTGAACGATTCGGCGACAAAGCACGCACACAAGTCATAGAGACAATCCGCTATAAAGAGCATGAATTTCCTATCCATTGCATTACCTTGGGCTCAACTGAACCCGATGCGCCGGTATTGGCGTTTTTTGGCGGTGTTCATGGTCTGGAGAAAATAGGTTCAGAAGTCATTCTGTCTTATATGGAAACCATCAGTCAATTACTGGACTGGGATGAAGAACTTCTTGCCCGCCTGGAAAAATCCAGACTGGTCTTTGTGCCACTCGTTAATCCGGTGGGTATTTATCTGGGTACTCGTTGTAATGGCAACGGGGTTGATCTTATGCGAAATTCGCCCATAGAAGGTGTGGGAGCAACCAAGCTTTACAGCGGTCAGAACCTGACATCTCGTTTGCCCTGGTATCGCGGCGATATTTTAAACATGGAAAAAGAAGCGCTGGCTTTATGTCAGGTAGTGGATCAACACCTGTTTAACTCGCCACTATCAATCGCACTGGATTTACATTCTGGTTTTGGCATTAAAGACCGCTTATGGTTTCCTTATGCTTCAAGGAAAACAACCTTTGCCTTTATTGCTGAAACCTTGGCATTAAAAGAATTGTTTGATCGGTGCTACCCTCATCATGTTTATAAAATAGAACCCATGTGCCTGGAATATGTGATTAACGGTGATTTATGGGATTATTTATTCGATGATTTTATGCAACGATTTAACACCGATCGTTTATTTTTACCCTTGACGCTGGAAATGGGCTCATGGCTCTGGTTACGCAAAAATCCATCACATCTTTTTTCGCGTCACGGCTTGTTTCATCCGCTGTTACCGCATCGTCAGCATCGGGTTTTTCGTCGACATTTCTTGCTGTTTGATTTTTTACACCGGAATATTTTATTCCCAAAAAAGTGGACGCACTTGGCACCGCAACAAAAAGCTGATTATACAAAAAAGGCACAGGAATTTTGGTATGAATAGTCAAATCGGTCACCACTGGATTCTACTAAGAGGTCTGGCGCGTGAATCAGCGCACTGGGGCGATTTTATACCCATCCTGAAGGCAACTTTTCCGGACGCCAACATCACCACGCTGGATTTACCCGGCACCGGTTGTTTTTACAAAGAAGCCAGTCCGGCTACCATCAAGGTCATTACCGACAAAGTGCGTGCTCAAGCGCTTGCTCAAGGTTGCCTGCAACAACCAGTCACCCTTTTGGCTGTTTCACTGGGAGCCATGGTTGCCTGGGAGTGGATGCGCAACTATCCTGATGATATCTGCGGTGCAAGTTTGATTAATACCAGCTTTGCCGACTTAAGCCCTTTTTATCATCGCTTGCGCTGGCAAAGTTACCGTAAATTTGCAGCCTTGTTATCGAAGCAACAAGGTCGCAACCGGGAAAATGCCATATTGCAATTAATAAGCAATCGCCGCGATCAAGATGAACAAATAAGCCTCGCTTGGGAAAAGATACAGCATCAGCGCCCGATTAGCCTTAAAAACAGCTTTCGACAAATTATAGCCGCCGCAAGTTATCGCCCCGGTAACATAAAACCAAAACAACCCGTTTTATTAATAAACGGCAATGGCGACAAATTGGTAGCCCCCTCATGCTCGGACAAAATACAAAAAAAATGGGCTTTAAAACTGCTAAGCCACCCGTGGGGCGGTCATGATCTAACGCTGGACGATCCGGAATGGGTTGCCTTGCAACTGAAAGATTGGGTTTTGGAAAGCCGATAACGTCTTCCCTAACCCGCCATTTTTCTAAGTTATATGATTATGTTACCCACTGTAAATCACAGTGGGCCCAAATTATTTACTTTTAAAATGAAAATAAAATTGACAACCCTCAGATAATGCTTATAATGCACACTAGCTTGAAAATATGACTTACCCTCTGTTTACCGTTTCGATGTTTCTCCTTGTAGTTTCTCGTCCTTG
>JBAXXH010000293.1:0-3573 GCA_037127995.1 Methylococcaceae bacterium
GGGGATTTTTGGCGGTATGGAGACTTTTGGTTTGCTGGGATTATTTTTGGGGCCTGCACTGATGGCGGTATTGATGTCGATCTGGCGAGACTGGATTGATGATATGAACAAGCCGCAGGAGCCATTTTCCCGTGAAAGCTAGGTTCGGCTGAAATTGAAGTGGCTCATTATTAAATGCAGTGTAAAGATTATAACTTGATTAAATAGCAGGCAATAAAAAGCCCGCATAAAGCGGGCGCGTTGAGTTTTATTATTTTTATTATTTAAGCTGTTACTTGCACAGCCCAACTCACGAAGTGTTACTCTCTTTTATTATTGTTATATGTGCGCCTGTTAAGGCTACTCTCCCCCCTCTTTTAACCGGTTGTTAAACCAGCCTAGCCCCGTAAAGCTGGCGTATTTTATATCTAAAAAATTACCAGCGTCCACAAAAAAAAACAGTTTTTATTGAAAAAATAGGGGAAATTTAAAATAGCTAATAAAAACAGCTTATTAGCTATATTTAGTGGTTTCTAATATAAAAAATATCAGGCACTGAGTGCTTTTTTGAAAGGCAAAATATAGGGTCGCTTAGCGGTTACGTTTTGCTTCTTGTTCTTGATTAAAGAAAAAATGGAGGCGTTCACTCAAGATTGAAGATAACTGAAAATTGAGCCCTTTTGATTCTTGAGCCAGTTTTATTTGCAAAATAGCATCTTTGGTTTGTCCCATTGCATAGTAGTATTCTGCAAGATAGCGATGAGATTCAGCGGGTTGATTCAGGTCGCTGTAAGCTTGTGCCAACAGTTCCCAATAAATCGGCAGGCGCTGCATTTGAGGATTCAACGATAATAAGTTGTTTCGCGCAAGATCCGCTTTTTCTGTTTTTAATAAAGACGCAATATAATCAAGTTTAATGGCGTCATTATCAGGGAATTGTTCCGTTAGTTTTTTATAGCGATTAACGGCCAGTGGATAATTGCGTGCATCCATAGCCGAGCGGGCAAGTGCGATTGCGTATTGAGGTTGTTCGGGATAGTCGTGTATTAATGTCTGGAAAATGGCTTCAGCTTCTTTAAATTTCTCCGCTTTAAGTGCGATTAAGCCCATGCCGTAACGGGCAACAGTCCGTTGCTCCACAGTGCCTTGCGTGAGTCGGGACTGAAAATATTCAGTGGCTGCGGCAGTATTGGTGTCTGATAAAACGCGTATTTTTGCTTTGGTTAATTGATAGCCCAGCGAATCAGGATATTGTTTATAAGGATACGTTTCTGCACGTCCGCGCGTGTCGGAAATACGCGATGCGGTCACCGGGTGAGTCCGTAAAAATTCAGGTACCGCCTGCCCGTAATAACGGGTTGCTTGTTGTAAGCGTTCAAAGAATGTTGGCATACTTCGCGGATCGTATCGGGAGGCGGCCAAGGTTTGCATGCCGACACGGTCAGCCTCTTCTTCATTTTCGCGGGTAAAATTAATTTGAAACTGAACGTTACCGGCCATAATGGCCATGATAGCGGCTTGTCCCATGGCCGGCGATTGTGTGCCTAATAAAATGGCAGCCAGCATTCCGGCAGCCGAGGGAATAGATAAGCGACCTGCGGCTTCTGCAGCGCGGAATAAATGGCGCTGGGTAACGTGCGAAATTTCGTGCGCCATGACCGAGGCCAATTCACTTTCGGCTTCGGTCATTAATATTAATCCTGAGTTAACGCCAATATAACCACCGGGGCCGGCGAAGGCGTTAATGTCATTTTCCATGACCACAAAAAAATGGAAGGGATGTCCGGGAGCATCACTATTCGCCGCCAGTTTTTGACCGACCGATTGAATGTACTCTTGAATCTCGGCATCCTGATTAATAGTGATCTGTGAGTGCAGGCTTCTAAAAAAAGCTTCGCCAAATTCTTTTTCTTCTGCGGGTGAAATCAGGGTTCCGGAAGAATCGCCCATATCAGGTAATTCAATTTTTTTAATCTCGGACGCTTGCTGTGCCGGCGAGCTTGTCTCTTGACCGCCAAGGGTATCTGGTTGTGGCGCTGACAAGCTTTTGTGGGTAACGATAACCCGTTGCTCATTAGCTTGCTGTGGCGCAGGGAAAAGGGCAAGACTTAATGTCAGTGTGATAGCAGTGGGTTTAAACATGAGGTCTCAGAAGGGTTAAAATAAGAGTGTAGATACTCCGCGTGGTCACAACCCGGTTTTCTGATCGGCCATTTTATCCGATAGCGGCGTCGCAAAAACAGTTGCATAGCTAGCTATGCGCTTGTTTTTGCGCCTTGCTCTCGAATAAAATAACTCGATCATAAATTCCGTAAACATGGCCACGCGGAGTATAAATCAGCAGGAAATTAGTTAATCGTAATAGAATATCACCTGTTTATTATAAAACATCTCACCTAAATACAAGCTAAGAAATATAGTTACAAAATGAAATTTGCCATTCAAGTTAATACCAGTCCCTATCATTCGAATGCCGGACAGACTGCTTATCAATTTATTAATGCCGCTTTGGCACTGGGTCATGAGGTTTTTCGGGTGTTTTTTTATCACGATGGGGTTTATCATGCTTTTAAATACGCAACGCCGCCTGATGATGAATTGCAAATTACCGCACAATGGAGTGACTTGGCGAGGCGTCATCAAGTTGATTTAGTGGTGTGTATTTCGGCCGCTCAACGGCGAGGCTTACTGTGTGCCAATGAAGCCAAAAGACAAGGTAAACAGGATGATGATCTGGCCGAGGGTTTTCGGATTTCCGGTTTGGGGCAACTGGTTGAAGCTACGCTTGAAGCGGATCGGTTTATCGTATTTGGATGATCGGGAATGAAAAGTTATTTATTTGTGTTGCGTAAACCGGCCCACAGTGGCGCGTATGTTCAGGAAATGCTGGATATTATTTTAACCACGGCGGCTTTTGATCAGCCGGTTAGTATTTTATTGTTGGATGATGGCGTGTTTCAGTTAAAAAAAGGCCAGCAACCAGAAAATGCGGGAATGAAAGATACGGTCGCTATTTTTAATGCCTTGGAAATTTATGAGGTTAAGGACATTGTCATCGAAGTGGAGTCTTTGCAGGAACGTGGCTTAAATCCGGAGGACTTGTGTTTGCCTGTTCAGGCGGTTTATAGAAAAGATATTGCCGGATTAATGAAACGGTTTGATGTGGTCTTTGCGGGATAATAGGTCATGTCTTTCGCAGAAAATTACCCAAGTTAACTTGCAAACCATACTCGCTGTAACGGTTGTCACAGATTCATAGACACTCAATAATTTTACGCTGTGAATCTGTGGCCGTTTCTTAAGTCCGCCTAAAATGGGCCGTTCTGTTAACGTCAAATTAGTCCTGATTAACAAAGATAAACTGGTCTGTGGCAAAGCCCATTTTTTTGGCTTTTTCAATTAACGCATCGAGGGTCTCTTTTGGCAGTTGTTTGGTTCTCGATAATATCCAAAAATAAGATTTATCCGGGCCGGTAATCATCGAATAAGCGTAGTCTTTTTTATCCAGGTCGATGATGTTGTAGCCGCCATAAAACGGCCCGAAGAAAGAGACTTTTAAATGGCCTTTGTCGGGTTGTTCGACAAAATAGGCCT
>JBAXXH010000294.1:0-3573 GCA_037127995.1 Methylococcaceae bacterium
GGGGCGATTATTTTAAAGCCATTAATCCTAACTATCAGGGTTTTGAGTATGCAAGTTACCGTGAAGCGCAAATACAGGGCTTTACTGATATGGTCGCGGAAAATCTGGATACCGCTGTTATCTTGCAAGCGCTTCAGGCTGATTGATGGCGTTTGAATTAGCAGCTTTAGCCTATCTTATCGATAGTGTTTTTGGTGAATTTCGCTGTAAACATCCGGTGGTATGGATGGGCGAGTTTATTTCGGGGTTTGAAAAACGTTTTTACCAAGACCGAATTTTACCCGGTGCGCTATTGGTCATCAGCTTGATTGTATTGACCTTACTGATTAGCAGCGCACTTGTTTATCTGAGTGAAGGGTTGGTTTCCTGGTTGTCTATTATTACTAATAGCTGTGTTTGCCTCAACCGGATTGGCCATGAAGTTGTTACACGCCAGTGTTGCAGAAATAATAACCGCTGAACAACCTAAAAAGGCCCTGAGTTTTCTGGTTAGCCGCGACACTGAAACAATGACGGAAACCGAGATTTATAAAGCGGCACTTGAAACCTGGGCCGAAAACCTCAGTGATGGTGTTATCGCACCGTTATTTTATTTGGTATTGTTTGGTTTGCCGGGGATTGCAGTTTATAAAGCTATTAATACGATGGATTCCATGATTGCCTATAAAACAGGGCATTATTTTTATTTTGGCAAAACCGCCGCACTTGTTGATGATGTAGCCAATTTTATACCGGCACGACTCACGGCGTTATTGATTGTTTTATTAGCCCAAGATAAACGCCGTGCATGGCAATGCTTATGGCGTGATGGTCATAAGCTCGAAAGTCCCAATGCCGGTTACCCGATAGCAGCAATGGCAGGTGCTTTGGGGATTGCCTTGGGTGGCGACGCTTATTATCACGGACAACTGAAACATAAACCGGTGTTGGGTGAATCTATTAATCCGGTTAATAAAGCCGTATTAGCCCAAGCCTTAGCGATGAAAAAACGGATTGATTGGATGGTTTTGGGTTTATTGGTAATAGGTGCTGTACTGACATGAAGACACTGTTTATAGGCGGTATAAAAAGCGGAAAATCCCGCTTGGCGGAAGCTTATATATTAGAGCAAGCGCACAAAGATAAGCCTTACTATTTGGCAACAACCGAATTTTTTGATGATGAAATACAAACTCGGGTGACCATTCATCAACAGCGCCGTAAAGATTTTTTTATCACACTGGAAGAGCCCGTCAAACTGTTTGAAGCACTCCAAAGCTGTCAGCATCCGGTATTAATAGAATGTGTCTCTATGTGGTTAAACAATTTACTCTATTACCAAATTCCGGAAGCAGATATTTTACAAGAACTGGAAGCAGTGCTACAACTGCCGTGCGCTATGGTTCTAGTGCACAATGAAGTGGGCTTGGGTGTTATTGCCGATAATCCATTGGCACGCCAGTTTGTTGATTTATCCGGTAAAGCGGCGCAGCTGATGGGACAGTATTGTGATGAAGTGTTTTTTTGCAGTGCCGGGTTAAAGCTAAAGATGAAATAGAACTATCCACTTAACACGGCCACGATTCTCACTTGCGAAACCAATGAGTCAGATCTTGGAATCAAACATATCCAGCTAGGTTTAGAAGGTTAATGTAATCCCATTAAGCCACCCCTTACATTTTTATCCGAATTAAACGTTACAAGATATACTACAGTTTATTTAATTTAACAACAGCATTTTTAGACGTCCTTCAGAAAGACCCAAAAGTAGTTTGCGCTGGTTTAAACTCCAACTTGGTAACCAGTGCTGATGATCAGATCAATAAGTAGTCGAGTCGGGCAACGGCTTTATCGTTGCCACCAATTGGTTATTTTTTACCCAAGGTAAACCGATCCAAGAGATTTGGTATTGGCAACAGCAACTACTCGATGGCGTAAAGGCGTATTTTAAAACAAAGCCAATCCAAAAAATCGAGTTTGAGAATTTAAAAGCGTGGTGGGATAATCGCGTAGAAAATGAACAGGCGTGGAAAGTGTCGATAGTGGATTTACAAGCGACTAATTACAATCTGGATGTTAAAAATCCGCACGTTGCCGAAGTTGAACATTTACACCAGCGCGGAATTATTGACTTTAGTACATGAGTCGTTTGCTAAAAACGAATGTTTGTTAAATCAATTGAAACAGGAGTTAGGACAATGAGTTTATCTATCCAAGAAATTGAAACTGAAATTTTAACCTTGCCAGAGCAAGAACAATTAAAACTGATTGATTTTGTAGAGTCATTGAAAAGCAAATTTATAAAAAAACAAACGGCATTAGTTACCCATTGGAATCGCGCAGAAAAAAACGAAGCATGGGGGAAAATTGATTCTTCTGATTTGTCTGAAAATTACAAAGCCCATTTATATTCCAGAGAACCGATTGAAAAAGGGCAAGTTTCACCGATTTACAAAGCCTTTGATGAAGCGGGTTTAACTGGTTGTATTGAAACCGACGAACAACTTTCAACAACCTATAAAGAAAAAATAGATTTTTCGTTTAAACATGGCGAGGCAAAATGATTATTGTTGATAGTGGTTTTTGGTTTGGATTATTTGACCGCAAAGACACATCATTTGGTTTGTAAAAAGTTTTTAATGCAATGCAACGAACCAATGATTACAACATTTCCCGTTTTAACAGAAGCCTTACATTTACTTATGCGCCGAGAGCAAGTTCAGTTAGCGTTTGATTTGTTCGCTTTTTTGCAAGTTTTATACAAACAAAACAAATTTTTTATTTTTTCATTACAAGACACGCATTTACCAAAACTTCACGCGCTGATGCTTCAATACGCCGATTTGCCAATGGATTTGGCGGATGCTTCATTGGTGTTGTTAGCTGAGGAATTGGGACACGGACGCATTTTATCGACCGATAAACGCGACTTTCGCACCTACCGCTGGAAAAATCATCAGCCGTTTAGCAATTTGTTGGAGGCGGTGTTATGAGTGAATGGCGAAAAGTTAAATTAAAATATTTTTAGCACGGTACGGTCTTTGGAAAGCATAACTACTATGCGGGACGGGGTTTGTATCCCCGTTCCAAATGTTTGATGACTCTGTTATTCACAAAGTTTGCGTTAGGTGTGTTTGGCTGTTTAGTTAATGCAGGGTAAAAACATGAGTAACGGGGGTGCAAACCCCGTCACGCTTGAAGCTGTTTGATGCCCTCCAAAGCTGTCAGCGTCCCGTATTGATAGAGTGTGTCTTGATGTGGTTAAACAATTTACTCTATTACCAAATTCCGGAAGCGGATATTTTGCAAGAACTGGAAGCCGTGCTGCAATTGCCGAGCGCTATGGTTTTTGTACACTATGAAGTGGGCTTGGGTGTTTGGAGGTAGTAACAATTCTAATTCGGTGTATGGCGCTTCGCTTATACACGCGCTTACATACCACTTTTTTATTAATTTAAAGTCAGAAAAATTAAATGGATATTGATAGAAACAAAGTCGTTAGATTAATTGAATACTTAAGCAAATGTAATTATTCAGTCCCCCTCACGTCAAAAACCTAAAAAGTTGGTTAAAAAAGCGCTATATTATTTCCCA
>JBAXXH010000295.1:0-3564 GCA_037127995.1 Methylococcaceae bacterium
CGGCAATCGATGCAAAATAGCCTTTTTCAAATAATTGATTAACGCCATCGAATAAGGGAATCGCTTTATAGTCGATTTTAATGCCTAAGCTGTTATCACTATTTTTACCCAGCATTTCAACCGCATGGCCTAACAGGCCAAAGCCGGTAATATCCGTGCAACCGGAAACAGTAAAAGACCGGATAGTTTCCAAGGCTGTTTTGTTGGATTGCAACATACTGGAAATCGCCTCATCCACCCATTTTCCATTGGCTTGGGCAAGCATATTAGCAGCAAAGATGACGCCCGTGCCGATAGGTTTGGTGAGAATTAATTGGTTTCCTGGTTGTGTCAGTTGTTTTCTTAACACCTGTTTCGGCGCGACTTCTCCCTGAACGGCAATGGCAATGGCAAGCTCCGCTCCTTCGCCGGTGTGGCCGCCAACCAGTGCAGTCGCGTTTTTAGTCAAGATATCCAACACGCCTGACATCACTTGAAAAAGATCTTCTCCATGAATCTTCTCACTGGCGGCGCAGAGCGTTAAACCGACTTGCGCTGTCTTGGCAACGCCG
Organism: Methylococcaceae bacterium; assembly: GCA_037127995.1. Lineage (GTDB taxonomy): Bacteria > Pseudomonadota > Gammaproteobacteria > Methylococcales > Methylomonadaceae > Methylobacter_C. Next base: position 552 of record JBAXXH010000295.1, read on the forward strand.
CCCATGGCGTAGACATCGCTTAAGGCATGTTGGATTGCAATTTGACCCAGCAAATAAGGATCTGAAATAAAAGACCGGAATTGATCAATTGTTTGCAAGCACAGTGTATTCTCGGAAACCTGAGTCAATGCACAGTCTTCACCGGCCTTAACACCCAGCAACACAAAGTCGTCTGGTGGAATCGTCAGTTTATTCAGGCTTTGAGTGAGCGTGGAAGCACCCAATTTACTGCCACAGCCGCCGCAGGTGTTGACTTGCCAATCTTCAGTCACGAGCGAGCTTTTAGGCACCGGCATGACTTTATTGACCGGCCCGGGATTTACCGCAAACGTTTCGGCCTGAAACCGCGCCATAAAACGTCTGTCGATCCAGTCTTTAACAATCCATAACAGCGCTGGCGATAACACTCTCAGGAGAGAAGCACTATCTTGATGAACCAGCGCTTTCTTGTCGCCAATCGTTATTAAAGACAGCACATTTTTTTTGGGATGAAAGGTTTTTAACGAGGCTTGTCGGGTAAAAAAAGCGCGTATATTGTGCTCAAGTGTCATTCCTTGCCTAACGGCATAGACACCCGCTTTTTTCAACGGTGATGGCGAAAAGTAAATGCAATCTCCCGCTGCAAAAAGTGAATCTTCATGCTCAACGCGCAGTTTTTCGGTCACCTTTAAAAAACCATCCTGATTTACCGGAAGTCCGGAATTTTTAAACCACTTGGGCGCAGCGGCTTGGGTGGCTATCAGTGCCCTATAAAAAAAGTCGGTATGAACCAATCCATTAGCACCTTTAAGCACCAAACCGTTTTCCTGCACCTCGAGCACTTCAGTATTTTGGTAGAGGTTTATGTTTAATGCTTTAAGCGTTTTTAACAGCTGTTTCTGGGCTTGACGATCTTTTTCCGAAACCAGAGTGTCATGCCGGTGAATAAGACTCACCTTGGCATTCCACTGGTTTTTATCGATTAACATTTTCAGGATAATCGAGATTTCAACACCGGCTGCACCGGCGCCAACAACAGCCAGCGGTAACGAATCATTGCCTTTATAATCTTTTAGATCAGCCATTAACTGATCCCAATGCGTAATGAATTGTGAAATCGGCTTAAGCGGAATAATTTTAAAAGCCGACTCTTGCGCTAATTTTTCTATGCTTCTGGGTTCAATACCCACATTAATTGACGCACAGTCGTAACTGATATCTGCCCTATTCTCCAGCCGGATTTTTTTTCTTTGCGGATCTATCCCTATAATTTTGGCCTTAATAAAGCGCAGACCCAGTTCTTCACAAAGCCTTCTTAAATCAAAATGACAGTCTTCATAAGCATAATACCCTGCCAAATAACCCGGTATCATGCCGGAGTATGGCGAATGGGTTTGATCGGATATTAAGGTGATTCTAAGGCCGCCAAGGGGATTCATGGCCATCATCTTTAAGACCTGAATATGGGCATGTCCACCGCCAAGTAAAACCAAATCGGAAACAATCGGCGTTGCATTTTTATTCATGTTGCAGACTCTTTAAAAAATCCAGACAGTTCTCCCAGGAACCTTGATATAAGGTCTTTCGTGACTTTAAAGACAGTGAATGCTGATATAGTTTGTCGTAATAGTGTGAGAGCAAGCGTTCAATCCAGTCGAGATGAGCGGCGATGACATCTTCATCCATTGCCTCGGCTTTAAACGCTTGACTCAGAATGCCTTTGATTTTATCGCACTCCAGTCCACCCAGCTTATTTCTAATCCGTTCTATATTTTGGGCAAAGCTCTGTTCCAATTCACCCAAAGGCCGTCCGTTTGCTAAAGGCATTTGAATATATTCTTTAAAAATTTCAAGTGCCCGCAGCCGAACCGGTGTTTCAATCACCACCATGGGCGCTGGAATCATTCGGGCATAAAAGCTGTCAGGCAAGTGACATCGACCAATATTAGGACTTTCATCCTCAAGAACAAAATTATCAAGCACTTGATAAAGCGCTTGTGCCAAGCTGTTTTCAAACGTGGCTTGTTGCGGTTGGTTTTCTCCAAAATGTGCTCCAAAAGCACTGCCTCTATGCTTGGCAAGACCTTCAAGATCAACAAAATTTTTGAGCTTATGGATTAATCGGGTTTTTCCGGAGCCTGTCATTCCGGAAAGAATAACAAAAGGGACAGGGTTTTCCAGCGTTTTAAGCACCTCATGTCGTAACCCTTTATAACCGGAATCAACCCGAAAAACTTCACCGCCATTTTGGTAAATCCACTCTTGGGCCAATTGTGAGCGAAGACCGCCCCGCCAACAAAAAATTAAAGCAGGTTGTTGAGGATGGCTTTTAATCGATTCACACCAGCGCTGAATCAGCTGTTCTTTATAAGCGCCACTAACGAGTTTGTGTCCAAGGGCCTTTGCCGTCTCAGAACCTTCAATTTTATAGGCAAGTCCCACCTCATGACGATGTAAATCTGAAAGTATGGGAATATTGACCGTACTCTCAAAGTGCGCTTTCTGATATTCCCCCTGCGACCTGACATCAATAACAGCCAGGTTATTAGTGTTGCAAAGCCGTTTAAACGCCTCGGGAGCCGGTATGACAGGATGGTTGTTCATAATTTCCAGTAATTCTGGGGATAGGTAATATTACGCCTTAAGTAATAGAAATGTCCAAGTATCTACTCTTTCGCCCGCTCATAAGGCAATCACTCATTATGAGCGGACACGCCTTCGTTAAATTGCTGACCCAATATAGAGACCTTCGTTGATTAATCGACATTATTTTCTGTAGGGCGTGCCCGTGCGTGCCTTGAAAACTAAGGCGCGCACAGCACGCCCTACGTACTTAATTAATTCAGGGCTCTATAAAGTTAATCTTTGAAAAAGTTATCAAGCTTTTTCTGATCTGATTGAGTGAATAACCGAATCAGGTTCTTAAAGTTTTCATCCAGCTCTTGTTTAAGCATGTTGACCTTTAAGTTCTCAATAATGATTTGTTCCCGGTTGGCGAGATCAGTAAATTGCCTCACAGTCTCATGACGTTGAT
>JBAXXH010000296.1:0-3554 GCA_037127995.1 Methylococcaceae bacterium
AATATGTCAACGGCATATTGGATAAAGTGGCTCAGCAAAAAAGAACCGTAGAAATCAAGAGTAGGGCGCAAGGCCCAAGGTAAAAAAGCTTTATAGAGACTTTCTTTGATTAAGCGACATTATTTTCTGTAGTGCGTGCCGTGCGCGCCTTGAAAATTAATGCGCGCACGGCACGCCCTACGTACTTAATTAATTCAGGGTTCTATATTCACCACGAACGACTACATGGACAGATATTTGCTCCTGCAATATCTGCATTCACCACATCCATGTGGATTATGCAGGAAGTAGAGCAACACAAGGAGCAGTTGCCGAGACTCGAAGTTTTCTGTTTTGATAACGGATGGGATTGATGAGATGAATGCGCATTTTTTAACCGATATTGAAATAAAACAGTTTAAATGTTTTACCGATTTTAAAGCATCAGGTTTTAAACGGGTTAATTTGATTGGCGGTAAAAATAATATTGGTAAAACGGCGTTTATTGAGGCTTGTTATATTAATGTCGGTTCTGTCAGTATTAACACTATAATAACTCGAATAATTGATATTAAATATGCCAGAGAAAGTTTAAATTTTATTGATAGAATAGTCGATTATCAAAATATTTTAGATGCAACAAAAAAATATTCGGTTAAATCAAATATAAATAGTACTTCATTTTTCATTATAGAAAAAGATGCAATAAAAGAATATCGGTTTGATATTAATGATGAATCAAAATCTGTTAATTTCAATGAATTTAATATTATTTTTGAGCGCATTAATAATATTTTGTTAATAGATAATTTTGGTTGGACTAATATTGATTTGGTTAAAGCTTTCGAAGCTATACAAAAACAAGACCTGGAAGATGATCTAAATTATTTTATTAAAGAGTTTGATAATGGCATTGAAAACTTTAAGGTCATGCGCGACAAACCGCAATGTAAAGCCAATGGCGAATACCGCGATATAACTGAGTTTGGCGATGGCTTAAGGCATTATATTTCAATTATCTGCGCTCTTTATGCCTGCGAAAACGGTTATTTATTTATTGATGAAATAGATAACGGTATACATTACACCCAGTTAGATAGATTATGGGAGTTGATTTTAACGCTTTCCAAGAAAACTAATTGCCAAGTTTTTGCGATTACGCATTCCAAAGAAATGCTTGAATCATTTGCGCGAGTTGCCGAAAAACTGGAAGATCAAGATATTAGCTATACACTCTTGGTTAAAAACAAGCAGGAGGAAATAAAAACCATTGCTATGAATTATGAAGTCCTTTTGAACAGCTTGGCTCAAGAGCATGAGGTCAGGGGATGGTAAAAGTAGCTATTTTGCACGAAGGCAGCTCTAATGATAAGACTGCGGATAAGAAATTGATAAGAAGCTTAATCGAGAAAATTGGGCTTCCTGAAAGTTCAATTGTTTATTATGCCTTTGGTTCAAAGACTGAATTCTTTAAAATAACAAATCCAAATTATATAGAAATTAAAGGGTATGTAGAGGCTGATGAAATTGACAAAATATTATTTATTGTCGATGCCGATCATGAAAAAGATGATGCAAAATACAAAGGCTATGAAAACACCGAAAAGGAACTGAAAAACATTATCGATGAATTAGGTTTTAATGACTTTGCCCGTTTTTACATAGTCTGCGACCCTGTTACTAAAACGGGTTATTTGGAATCACTTATTTTAGCCTCATTGTCAGCAGAAAAACGAAACTGCATTGAACATTTTATCGAATGTTCGGAAATAAATCCTAAACAGATTCATAAAACAATTATTAATAATCTCTATACAATTGCCTATCCAGATCCGCCCTATAATTTTGAACATGCTCATTTTGACGAATTAAAAGCTGAATTAACCAATCTTTTTACAATTTAATTACGGGATGAGTAGGGCGTGCTATGCGCGCCTTTTCTGATGTTTATACTATTTTGCTATCTTTTGGCGCGCATGGCACGCCCTACTTGACCTACATGCCACTCTCCGAATTTTCCCTGATAAAGCGTTACTTTACCAAGCAGCGCGTCACCAATCCATCAACCCGCTTGGGCATCGGCGACGATTGTGCGTTATTGTCATTTCCAACCGGTTATGAACTGGCGGTCACTACCGATACCATGGTAGAAAATGTCCATTTTTTTGCGGGAACTGATCCCGAACAACTGGGGCATAAATTACTGGCGGTTAACTTAAGTGATCTGGCCAGCATGGGCGCAAAGCCGGTTTCAGTCACACTGGCGTTAACGCTACCTAGGGTTGACGAGAGTTGGTTGACGGCTTTTTCTAAAGGCTTTTTAAGTCTGGCTGAGCGGTATTCAGTGGATTTGATTGGGGGTGACACCACGTCGGGCCCTTTAACGCTAACGGTTCAGGCTATGGGTTTGATTCCCAAAGATCAAGCGTTGCTGCGGTCAAGTGCCTTACTGGGTGATTTTATTTATCTCACTGGGTCATTAGGTGATGCCGGACTGGGATTAAAAATCAATCAAGGCTATCACTGCAACAATCCACAGGCAGCACACAAACGCTTTAATCAGCCTGATCCGCAAATTGAAGCAGGGCAGGCGTTGCGTGGTATTGCCAATGCCTGCATTGATATATCAGATGGTTTGGCGGGTGATTTAGGTCATATTTTAGAGCAAAGTAATGTCGGCGCTTGTCTTGATTGGGAAGCGTTGCCGCTGTCAGAGGCAGTATTAACTTATATCAACGATACCGAAGACTGGTCTATGCCGTTGACCGCCGGCGATGACTACGAGCTATGCTTTACCGTCAGTCCCGAAAAAGCGGCACAGCTAACTATCAATTGCACAAAAATTGGCCTCATTGAAGCCACGCCAGGTCTGCGTTTGCATAAATCAGGCACCATCCAACCCTTTAACAGTAAAGGCTATGAGCATTTTTCTTAAACCCCGTTACGGTAAAAATAAACTCACGCCCCGGCAAATTCTGTCTGATCCCATCTTGTTTCTGGCTTTTGGTTTTGGCTCAGGACTGGCAAAAAAAGCACCGGGGACGATGGGCACTCTGGCAGCCATTCCCGTTTACTGGTTGTTTGCACAAACCAACACTCTGATTTATAGTTTCCTGACCGTGCTTGTGTCGGTAGTGGGTATATGGATTTGTGGAAAAGCGGCAGAAAAGTTAAACGAACATGATTTTGGCGGCATCGTTTGGGACGAAATAGCCGGTTACTTGATAACACTGTGGTTAGTTCCTTTTACCTGGCAAACCATTATCGCCGGATTTATCCTGTTCAGGTTTTTTGATATTCTAAAACCGTGGCCGATTAAATGGCTGGATCAGCACGTCTCCGGTGGCTTTGGCATCATGATTGATGATGTTCTGGCCGGTGTGTTTGCAGGTGCATTATTGCTGATGGCGGTTAACCAAGGTTGGCTTGGTTAAATAACATAATGGCATATTTGCTCATTCCCAAGCAAACGTTTTTAAACAGGCTTGCAAACCACGTCCGGCAGAGGGAATTTTGCAAGTCCCTCTATTGTATTAATAAAGCTAATTGCTATAATCGCTCTCATGTATCAAATT
>JBAXXH010000297.1:0-3539 GCA_037127995.1 Methylococcaceae bacterium
GGTAGGGGGACTTTCACCCCCCAAGATTCGCAGCCTTGCCGGCTGCTCCCAAGACACTCGCCCTGTGCCGAGGTAATATCCAGGCGAACGTAAGCATCAAGACTGCGACTACTGTTTAACAAGGAGGCAATACGCTCCTGCCAAATCAGTAAAGTAATCTCATACCGTCCGGAATCCAAGACAGGCAAGCGGTCATTAAAGCGTAAGCGCGGCAATCCGGCATCCACCCAATCGGCGCTAACAAGCTCTGCTTCCAGGCGATAACCCTGACCGCCCTGATGATCTTGCAGCAACAGGCGCAAACCGCCAAAGCGATCCAGCGGAATGCAGTCATCATAGTCCAGCAGGTCACCTGCCAACTGAAAAACAGCACCGCGTTGCGGGTAAGGTAAATTAAGCGTTAATGATCCCGTTGCCCAATGCAGGCTGACGATGACGGTTGGCAAACTGGTTATTTGCAACAACGGACAAACAATCTGGATACCCTCCATTATTGTTGACAGTGGCTGCCCCGAGTCAATGGTCACCGAGGTGCCCATCAGCCCATAAAGACAATAGCTACCAGGCGTGGCTCCCTCGCCAATCACCGATTTAATGCGAAATGCTCTGGGCAAAACAAAAATCTGACGCCGAAAAATTTCTATTCCATCTGCGGTATTCTGCAAACGCAGCCACAAGCGGCCACCGCAAGTCAATTCACCTTCGCGCCAGTCGCTACTGCTATTTACCGGACGCCATTGGCTTTTATAATGCGCCGTGTTATTCATTATTTGCGGCAGCCCACAATAGACAGGCTGTTGGTTGACAATTTCATGAAGAATAGTGCCATTGATGTGGTAGTTTGCGGTCGAATCATCAACCGCCTGGCACCTTATTCGATAGCGCGCCTGATCGGTGGTTAAAAAATCAACGGTACCGGTCACATTATAAACGCTTCGCTTCAGCGCCAAATGCTCGCCCCGTTTGTCGCAATGACCATTATCCTGCGCTTTAATTAATAGTGTTTCAGGTACCAACACCCACGCATGTTCGTCGCGGGTTTGTGCCGAACCTTCGCTTAAAAATTCCGGCTGACCACTGCTGTGTTTCGCGGCAAACAACCAGGGGAGTTCGCCCCACGGCTCGCCATTTTGGATAGTTAACGGATACTCCTTTTGTCCATCATGCAAACTCAGCGCATGTGGCAGCATCACCGCGCAGTCAAACAAACTCAAGCCCTCAGGCTTTACCCATTCACGGCGATAATAAACCGTGTCGCCGGTACTTGCCGACAAGGTCAGCAAGGCAATCACTTCGGTTCCTGTGGGCGTTGTTAACAACAAACGCAACCGTGACAGCTTACAATCCTGCTGCAACCACTGGCTAACGAGATCGGCACTGATTTTTATCGGCAATTCCAGGTTTTTTTCAACCCGCCAAACACCTGCGGTATGCAGGAGTTTTCCGCGCCATCGTAACCGTGCATGCAACCCACTCACCAACTCGCCGGAACGCTTAACCAAGCCATTAAACAGCACTTCTGCCGTCTGCTCCTCCAAACGTAACGGCAAACGGTTTCGCCAATCCGGCACCTTTTCATCCAAAGCCATCACAGGATTCGGTACGTTACCTATTTCACCCTGCAATTCAACAACAGCGGCTATTAATTCACCGCCCAGATGAAACACAACATCCTGGCGCAGGCTGACGGGTAACCGATAAGCCTGTTGGCGAGCCAACCTTTCCGCCATTTCAAAGCCGCCACAACCTTGGGCATGATAGCTCTCTAAAACAGCACGAAAAAACTGGTTGATCGCCGCCGACTCTTTTTGTAATAACTGCAAGGGCAAGCCACCTTCACAGGCGATGGTCGATAAAAATCGTCGTCTGCCATTTTGTTCAATTAAGGGCCTGCCCCACCATTTCAAGCCCGTGCCTACCCAATCCTTAATAAATTGATAGTCAGGTTCCGCTATACCCAAGGGTTTAAAAACAGTTTCCCAAGCCCAAATGCCGCTCTCATGTTCTCGGCAAAAAGTTGCCGCTGCATAAAAACAAAAAATAGCCTCGACCTGATCTGTCGCTCGCCCTTTTAATGCCAACGTGACGTTTTCTTTGGTTAACGCTTTTAACTCGGCGTATTTTTTATCGTTACATTTATAAGCATACAACGGCCTGCCATCCGGCTTGGTTACTCGCGTGTGAGTAAACAAAAATTGTCTTAACCAATCATTCATTATTTTTATTAAAAATTTGCTATTGAGCCGCTCGACCAAAAATTAGATATGCCGCCATGTTAACAGATCTGCGTGACCCGTTAATGACAATAAAACCAAGCCCTTCAAGGCTTTTTGTGAACTTACCCGTTCACCTGAGTCTTTCGCTTAGACTCAAATCAGATAAACAACAAATCCTCCGTTGCTGTAGCCTGTCCCAGACTAATGCGCTCTTGATGCGGACTGAGCCGGTAAAAGGGGTTCCATGGAAGAACCCCCAAAAGTATTCGTTCTGAGCTAAGCCACTTTCCAGAAGTACCGTTTTAAATGTTTTTCAGGCTCATTTATCATCGCATCCACATCAATATCACCATTGCTTTTTCTAAAAATGTACTTGCCAGTGAAGGTCTTGCGTAGAGATCAGCAATTTCAGCTTCAGGCAGGAGATAAATACGTTTTAAGTTCGTCATGCTGGTTCAAAAAAACGAGGGTTTGGTTGGACTGATTTCCCATTCTAAAAAACCCGCATTTTACGCCAGTTTTTGTAAGACAAACCGGTTCAGTAAATCTTGGTTCAGAATATCGTTTTTCAGTTAGTAAAATAGACTAATCCGTATGAAAATAGGATATGCGCGCGTTTCAACCAGAGAGCAATCTTTGTCCATGCAAGTTGATGCATAAAAAAAGCCGGTTGCGATCAAATTCATGAAGAAACATAGCTTAGAACGAATACTTTTGGGTTCTTCCACAAGACCCCTTGTAGAGTCACTGTCCCGTCAAGTTCAACATGCTGTAGCTCGGGTGACGGCAGTGGCTTAACCGCAAAAGTAGGCAACTGTAGCGATAGTAACGTCCCCTGCCCTGCATTAAGGGGATTGACCGCTAACTCATTTTTTAAAAACTCTAAACAGGGCTTTTCTGGTAGGTGCTGTGGATGAAGCGGTATTTTTGGGTTATTACAAACGTCGTCGCTTTCTACCCACAGATAAAAAGCACCCGATTGAATGAAGTCTTGAATGTTTTCTGAAATCCAGGCCCCATGTATGACGTTCATAAAAATAGTAAATACGTTATGGCAGTGCCGCAAGTGGCGCGTGAACTAACTTTAATCCGATTCATTGTCCCATAAATGAAGGTCATTCCGTGATGCCGCATTGATCACGCGCAGCATCCACTCGGACCCGCATTTCCTTGCCCGGCTTGAAGTGAATAGCTATTTTAGCCGGTAAATTGACTGCTTCACCTGTTTTAGGATTGCGGGCAATACGGGGAGGCCGACGATGACGATCAAACCGACATTCCGCACCCCAGCCAAGATGAGAATGATTTAAACTACACTTAGCG
>JBAXXH010000298.1:0-3521 GCA_037127995.1 Methylococcaceae bacterium
ACCCTGAAACAGCCCATGAGGTTACGCTTAAGCTGTTAAATGTTGCGCATGTTTCCCGTGTCGGGAAACTAATCTATCCGGTTATTAAAGATAAACCCGTTAAGGTAATGGGGTTAACTTTTAAAAATCCTGTCGGCCTTGCCGCCGGCATGGATAAAAATGGTGATTATATTGCAGCATTGGCGGCATTGGGTTTTGGTTTTATCGAAACGGGTACGGTGACACCGCGCCCACAACCGGGCAATCCCAAGCCGCGTTTGTTTAGACTGCCTGAATATGAGGCGATTATCAATCGCATGGGCTTTAATAACTTAGGGATAGACCACTTACTTAAACAGGTAAAACAAAGCCATTGCCCCGGTATTTTGGGCATCAATATCGGAAAAAATTTCGACACACCCATTGAAAATGCAGTGGATGATTATGTAATCGGTATACGCAAGGCTTATACGTCGGCCAGTTATATTGCCATTAATATTTCTTCACCCAACACCAAAAATCTACGTCAGTTACAGCAAGGCGAAGAAATAAAAGCCCTGATTGCTACTTTAAAAGAAGAACAACTTAAGCAGCAACAAGAGCACGGTAATTACGTTCCTTTAGCCATAAAAATTGCCCCCGATCTAACGGATGATGAAATAATTCATATTGCCGGATTGTTACTGGAATTTGAAATAGACGGTGTCATTGCCACCAATACCACCATCGCCAGAGACAAGATTGCAGGTCATCCGCTTGCCCAGGAAGCCGGTGGCTTAAGTGGTGCGCCCGTTAAAGACCTATCCACTCATGTTGTACGCGGCTTGGCAGCTGAATGTCAGGGAAAAATAGCGATTATTGCGGCCGGCGGGATTTTAAGTGCGGAAGATGCGCAGGAAAAATTACAGGCAGGCGCAAGCTTGGTACAAATTTACAGCGGCATGATTTATCGTGGCCCGCAGTTAATAGAAGATATTGTTAATTCCTTGTAAGAGACAGGTTGCACAAGGCCCGACTAAACGATAAGTGACATTCTTTAAAATACGTTTTTTGCAAGGTGGGCATCGCTTTTCTGCCCACCTTGTTGGCACTTATTCTGGTGGGCAATAAAGCCGCTGCCCACCCTAAAAGTATCTAAGCAAATCGTTCAATCATCTTTTCTGCCTGCTCGGCAAACTCTTCCAGATTACCTTTTTTTACTTTGTCGACGGGAATAACCAGCGCAGTGCTCAAATCAATATAGATATAAACATAGCGTTTGCCGTATTCCACTCTGACCAAATCGGCCCACGCCATTTTATTTTTACCACTGGGTGATTTTTCCAGCAGATAATTGGGATTGGCCGGGTCTATGCTCAAGTTATAAGTACCGAATAAATTACTTTTTTCTTTAGCGGTATAGTTTTTAAGAATTTGCCGGCGTAAATCCAGCATCATTATTTTAGGTGACAACAACGCCCACAGAACTGCCATGGCAAGGATGTAACCGGATGATTTCATATCGCCATAATAAAAATAATAAAAGCCGCCGATAAGCCCCATGATACCTGGGACTATCCAACGATTTTTCTTGATGTTGTGTTGTATCTCGTCATTTCTCATGAACTGTATTTCATTAAAATGAATTAAATCTTCTTCGCCAAACTCGTATTCTATTTCAAACATTTTCTTAATCTTATTGAGGTTTAAAAAATTCTCGCCAGACCTGTCAGGTTTTTAAAACCTGACAGGTCAAATCCAGCGGTACTGCACTAGTGCATTTTTATTTTGGCATAAACACTGCGCCTAAAGGCATTGGAAAGTGTCAACATGGCCGTTCTAAAATAACCATGGATGGCCACCTGATGCATTTTATAAAGGGACAGATAAACCACTTTGGCAATAAAGCCGCCGATACTCACGGTGCCCATCAAATTGCCCATTAAATTACCAACTGTGGTGTATTTTCCCAAAGAAACCAGTGATCCGTAATCATAATAAACGAAATTAACCAGATTGCTGTTGTTTAAACGATTAACAATCGATTTACATAATGTGGATGCCTGTTGATGCGCGGCTTGCGCCCTGGGCGGCACGTTGCCGTTATGTCCTTGCCAAACACACGCGGCACAGTCACCCATTGCAAAAATATCATCGTCATTGGTTTTTAAGGTGCTATCCACTACCAGCTGATTGATGTGATTGGTTTCCAACCCATCCAGATTTTTCATCCAATCCGGTGCTTTAATACCGGCTGCCCACACTTTTAAATCGGCTTCAATAAATTCACCATCATGGGTGGCAATGCCTTCTTTGCTAATTTCGGTGACGCGTCTGCCCATTTTAAGATCGACACCCAAACTAACCAGTTGCTGTTGCGTGGCAGCGGCTAATTTAACCGGTAAGGCAGGTAATAATTGCGTTGCTGCTTCAATAATGGTCAGCTTTACCGTGCTCTTCTCGTTTAAGCCATAAATCGACAGCACATTGGTTACTTCGTGCAATTGCGCGGCTAACTCAACACCCGTAGCCCCTGCTCCAACAATAGCAATAGACAACGGCTTAACATGAGTGCTGTCTTTACCAATATAACTTTTTAAATAGGATTCAAACAATTGCTTTTGAAATTTAAAAGCTTGTGAGGTGGTATCCAGAAACAGGCAATGTTCTGCGACCCCCTTGATATTAAACGTATTACTGACGCTCCCAACCGACATGACCAGAGTATCATAACTAAAGGTGCGCCCCGGAATAAGCTCTTCGCCGCCGTCACTTAACGTAGGACTGACATAAATTTCCTTTTTCTTTCTATCCAAGCCTTCCATTTTGCCTAATCTGAAATGAAAATGGTTGCGATACCCCTGTGGCAGATATTCAACCTGTTCGGATTCATCCAGCGTCCCGGCCGCTACTTCATGCAATAACGGCTTCCAGATATGGGTCGATGCGGCATCAATCAAGGTGACTTCGGCCACCCCTTTTTTGCCTAATTTTTGACCTAAACCAGTGGCTAATTCAAGCCCTGCAGCCCCGCCACCAACAATCACTATTTTATGTTTTTCATTATTACTTGCAGCCATCGCCCTTGCTCCCCAACTAAAGATAATTGTGTACTATAGCATTATATCCAACCAGAGCCTCAGTCACTGACTTTGCTATTCAATTAATTCGTCTCTGATTCAGGAAAAACTGGAAAAATTATCACTCCCTCGGGTTAATTTGCCTATCGATTGCTACCAACTTAAGCAGGGATAGATAACATCCCTTGAAGGGATGGTATCTATAAAGTCGTCTCTCTTTATAATGGGTAGATCTATTTTTTACTGGGGCGTTACCACTTGTTGCGGCTGTATTTGTTGTGATTCTTCCTTGGGTCGTTCAGTCTGTTTTCGCTGAATTTCCGGTGGCTGTTGATTTTGCACACTCGGCTGACTCGCTGGTTGTTGCTGCTGCTGACGCGCAGCCTCCTGTTGCTGCATTTGCTGCGCCTCTTGTTGCGCACGTTCAACTTGTTGGGACTGCGTGTCTGTTTGCTGTTGAGTTTGGATTTGCTGTTGTCGGGC
>JBAXXH010000299.1:0-3495 GCA_037127995.1 Methylococcaceae bacterium
ATCCCGAAGACCTTTATTCATTAAATGAATTGGGCATCACCTATCGGGAAAACAACCAGAAAACAAAAGCCATAGCAACCTTCGAGCGGGCTTTGGTGATTGATCCCGAAGACCTTTATTCATTAAATGAATTGGGCATCACCTATCGGGAAAACAATCAGGCTGATGAGGTAATAGCAATGTGTTTAAAGGCAATACAAATGCAAAAGCAAAAGCACGACTGTCACTCTTATCTTAACCTATTGCAAATATACTTATTTTTTGAACCTGATGCGCAAAAAGCAACAGAAAATTTTAATATTCTGTCAGAAGCACCGCGCCATAAAGCATTTAATTCATCAAGAAGAAAATATGAACAAATAATAAGTAATCTACAATACCTTTGGGATACTTCTCTTAACGACCTTGCCTTGTATGAAAGTTTTTTGTTCTGTGCTATTCAGCACAAAGCTTATTGGCAGGTTTTACCGATACTTCAAAAACTTGATGAAAAATTCCCGGACAATGCAAAAATTAAAAGCCGATTAGGTAAAACTTTAAGCAATCAAGTTATTAATGAATATGAACAAGGACAAAGTTATTTAAAACAAGCGATTGCTCTATTCAAAAAAGAAAACAATCATCAGCAACTTCAGCAACATATTCTTTACTATTGCTACAGTCTCAAAAATCATCTGCAATTCGACTTATTGGAACAGGAATTAAAAAATTATGAATCTGACGTGATTCAAGATACGGATTATTTTAGATTTATGGGGCATTATTCATTTGCTAAGCATCAAGATTTGGATCAAGCAATTAATTATTTTGAAAAAGCCATTGAGATGACTAAAGAACCGATAAAGCAAAGAGAATTTGTTGAAACCTTATTAAGGTTATTATCTGAGCAAAATAGCCCGCGCTACAAAGACTATTTCGTAAAGTACCAAACGGTGCTTTGATTGTAACCCGAAAGCTGGATTCGGCGATAGACAATCAGCCATAACTTTGATAGGTGGCGGCGGTTCGATATAGAACTTCCATAAAACCCGCCTACGTTATACACTTACATCCAAAATCCTGATAATAATCAGCTAACCATCGAGACTCCCATGAAAAAAACACTTGCCTGCTGCTCATTATTTGTTGTTTTCTTGTCGCCTTCTGCCCAATCCGAAGAAATCGGTTGCATTACCACAGCCTGGAAACTAATCGGTTCAAACCACAAGGTCTGCGTACAGGCATTTGATGACCCGAAGGTGCAAGGTGTCGCCTGCCATATCAGCCAAGCCAAAACCGGCGGCATTGCCGGCACCTTTGGCGTCGCTGAAGACCCTTCGCAATTTTCAATTGCCTGCCGCCAGGTCGGCCCCATTGTTATTGACGGAAAGTTGCCGAAAGAAGAAACCGCCTTTACCGAAGACACCTCACTTTTTTTTAAAGAAACTAAAGTAAGCCGCATGTTTGACGAAAAACGCAACACCCTGGTCTATGTCGCTATCAGCCGAAAATTGATTGAAGGCGCACCTGCCAACAGTATTTCCACGGTTCCGATTATGCCGTGGAACGGGAAATAAATACGCAGCTTTTGTTGCACCCTCCAGGGTTTTTGGATCCCGGCATTCCCGGGATGACGACTTGTGAAAAACTCATGATCCTGAAGAACTAATTGGCAATAACCTGGAAACGAAAAAGTGACTAAAATTCTTATTCTCTACTCATCCACCCTTGGGCATACCCAAAAAATAGGTGCCCGATTGCAGCAGGTGATTGAAAAGTCGGGGCATCAGGTAACACTGATGTCTATTGATGATGAAGCGCAGTTGGATTTGCACGCATTTGACAAGATTGTTATGGGTTCCAGCATTCATTATGGCAAGCACAACCCCAAAATTGCTGACTTTATCAACCGTAATCAGTCGCTTCTGGATAGCAAGCCCAATGCTTTTTTTTCAGTTAGTATTGTTGCCAGAAAACCGGAAAAGAACCAACCGGACACCAATCCTTATCTGCGTAAGTTTCTAAAACAAATAGCTTGGCGTCCGAGAGAGTTAGCTGTTTTTGCCGGTAAACTGGAATATCCGAAATACAGCTTTTTCGATCGATCAATGATACGGCTTATCATGTTTATCTCCAAGGGACCAACTGACCCCAAGACTGTAATTGAATATACTGACTGGCAACAGGTTGAAGCGTTCGGTCAACTTATCGGCACAATGTCTCTTTAAGGCCGGCTTAAACTCTTACGTCGACGTTAAAAAGTCATTGTAAAAATATTTTTTGCTTGTTTACTTTGATGAGCTTGTAAGCTTAAGCTTATAGACTATACTTAAATTCGATTTCATAAAAGCGTAGAGTGCTGATGCTCCATCACAATAAGCGCCATTATTTAAAACGAGGAGAGCCGCCATGCAACAAAAAATCCACATGCACGATCAAGTCCTTAACAAAATTGATGACATTATGAATCATTACAAAAGAAAGCCCATAGGCGGTTTTATGGAGATTTTAAAGCATCTTATGAAAAAGACATCCATAATTTGAGAATAATCAGAGTGTGCTGAAAGGTATCCAAGGCTTCGTAATTTAGCTGGCATCCGTTATTTGTAGCAAGAACCTTGGTTTAATGGCAACAGCCTATTAACCTTCGTCAGCGCCTCCAGGATTATTTTAATCCGGAAACTACACCTGCCAATACGTCGGTAGATTAGTTTACTGATTATAAATTTTTTTTGATTGATGAAAAATTAAGCAGCGCTCTGCTTATCTCATAACAGCGATTGATCCACTAAAGCCAAAAGTAGGCGCTTCCAGGCGACAGGAACAGGGATAAAATCAGACCAAGGTATTTTTTACCCTTTGACTAGCCATCTACAGTGTGATAACTCTTTGAGCATTTACGTTATTTTTGTGGACTATCTGTTTTTTCCAAGTTTATTGCCCACCCAATCCGTGTTTTGCTTCCGGCTTTCTGAAAAACCAATTTAATCACCAAAAACTTACCTTTCAACCCACTGTGTTGAGTAACGTCAAATTATTATTCAGTGCAGTATTTCCGCAACACACTTCGCAATCTCGACAACCTGATTAAGCATGAAAAAATAAGTTAATCCATCAAAACCCAATACAAACACCAAGCACTCAACTGTTACCGAAACGGACTTACTTAAGTCTCGAAAACCAGTAATCATTTTTATCCAGATTGACTAACTAAGGACACTGGATAGTTTTTTAATCGACTCAAACAGTCACTTAAAAATTAAAAAATAGTCAGAACAGAAAACTAATAGACAAAAAAAGGGGGGCTAAAGCCCCCCAAATGAGCGCACCTCAAACTTGTCCGGCAGGTTTGTTTTTGTTGATATTGGTTTTTATCGGTTTACTGTCAACTTTTTCCTGCTTTGTATAAATCGTTTTACTGTAATCATTATCATCTTTTGGCGCTTTTGGCTCCTTACCCGCCATCAAGTCATCAATTTGATCTTTATCTATGGTTTCCCATTTCATTAAGGCATC
>JBAXXH010000300.1:0-3489 GCA_037127995.1 Methylococcaceae bacterium
ATCACAACTCATTGTTTTATATTAATTAATTTAATTCCGTTCAAGCACTAAGTAATCCTCTCGATATGCAATATAACCATAAGGCATAAGTGATCTGGATAACCTAGGCTTGACCGCCTTACCTCTCCTTATCATTTCCTCGCAGTCATCAATAGCGATTCCTTTTTCTGTGGTGGCATCAATAACAGCTTTCATTTTTACGACTGACAACTTGTCGTTCTTGTCGCTGTAAATTTTATCCAAGCCATCTATCAGGTACTCCCTCTTTCGTTTTGCTATCAACTTCTCTATCTCCTCAACACAATATTTAGGGACAAATAGCGTCTTACCTGTATATGAATTTTTCATTTATTGCACCTCACTCACCACGCCGCAAAAGCCGCCAACGGATAGCACCGCCGTGGACTCTAAGCCTAGATTTCTACTCATAGCGGCATTGATAAGGTAAAGCGGGGTGATTACCTGCCAATCTTGCCTATCTGCCCTGTAAGCCAATATTGGGGTTAAGTTCTTCGGGCTTGCCTGTGCAACTGCTTGTTGCCACCATTTTTTTATAAGTGCGGGTGTTACGGCTGCATGGCGTTTTATCTCAATAGCTAAACCTCTATAAGCATCTGCTACTTGACCGGCCTCGTCATCATGTACGATCAAGTCATAAC
Source organism: Methylococcaceae bacterium (assembly GCA_037127995.1). Taxonomy (GTDB): domain Bacteria; phylum Pseudomonadota; class Gammaproteobacteria; order Methylococcales; family Methylomonadaceae; genus Methylobacter_C. The sequence goes on from JBAXXH010000300.1 coordinate 660, forward strand.
CGCCTGATCTGGATTGCTGAAGGTTACGCACCAAACGTACACCCGCCCACTCATAGATTGCATTGGAGAATTCACGTTCGGCGGTTGCGCCTTTGGTTCTTGAGTTGATACCCATGGTTAAAAATTAACAGCATCGTTAAATGGGTAGGAATTATCACCGCCCGATCTCGTACCGGCTGCGTTAGCGGGTTTCGGCTTGCGCTTGGCAATTTCATAAACCGATAATGAGTTAGAAACGGTAATACTCAATCCGTGCTTGGTTTCGCCGCTATTTTTATCCTCCCATTGAGACGGCTTTAACGATCCAGTTACAGCGAGAGCATCACCCTTTCCCATCTTGGCTATTTTCTCGGCTATCTCGGCAAATGCAATGCCTGAGACGACCGCCGGTTTCTCTTCGCCAATATGTACCGACAAAAGAAAGTTTGTGTACGGGTTGCCAGATTTGCCGGTTTTGAGTTGCGGCGTTTGTATTAATTTTCCTGAGATTAAAGCATCTATCATGGTGGATTATTTCCTTAAGTTTGGGTGTGGGTTCATTCTTTGTAACCACGCTGCATGTTCTGGGTCTCTTGCCTCAACATCAAAGGCTTTTCCGTTGGGTGAATAGCAGATAACAACGACGCTGTTATTTTTGGCTTTTAACTCGGTTAGTATTTCGGCTTTATGGGATTTCAAGAACTCCCGTTGCTGCATACTCAAGGAACTGGAGGGGGTAATTTTAAAGCTGTCGCCATGAAGAGAAACGTCAAAGCCAGCACTTTTGATTTTGGTTAATGCTGACATTAGAAAACCTCGCTATCTTCAAAAGCCGCTGACTGTAAGGGTGTAAACTTTTCTTTTGCCACGGAAAACTCTGAATCCATGTTGCCAATGTTGCCAATGTTGCCACCCTTCTTTATGGTGACTGTTAGCCCTCGGCTGCCTCCAACTCTTTCAACTCGACCGCTGGATATAATTTCAATCCCAAGTGATAAAAGCGCCGGTTGCTGTCTACGCAGTACATCACCCAAACCTTTACCAGACCGAGGCCATGCGTTAGACTCCTGCTTGTAACTTCCCAGCGCCATTAACAAGTCTTTCATTGTGCCGTGGTAAACTACGGATGATTGCCCGGTGTGATTGTCTACCAACTCCATAACTGCAACAGCAACAGGCGACGCTTCCAATGCCCGACTAATGCCCTCTGATCTATTCGCCTTATACAAAGCATCGAATGTGCCGGGTGCATTGCCTAGCACTTGCGCCATTGCCTCACCTAGCCGGGTAAAATCTGCCATTCTTGGAGGATTAACCAGAATCACTTTAGGCATCATTGCCAGCGTCTTAACGAATAAATCCAGTAACCCACCAAATATTGACGGCTTGGCTTTATCCCACGCTGCATTGATTTCTGATTCTTCACGGTAGGCAATACGCGGCAACTCTAAAGTGATTGTTCTGTCCGTGACATCTTGCGCAGTTAAAACACTGGGTATTGAATTACAGATAATGGGGCGCTTTACATCGATAATATTTTCCTCGTCATTGGTGTAAAATTTACGAGACGAATGACCACCGCCTGTGGATATAGTACAAAAGGCATCTTGTATGGCGGGTGTCACGTGCGATAAATTCTCATAACTGGACAACCAACTACAGCCAGCTGTCACAAAAACATCTTCAACGGTTTTTGGTGCGCCTCTCAAGTTTACTGAGTTGTTATCTATTAGCTGTCTGATCTTGTCTTGTGTTGATGATTTTGCGCAGCCTTGCGTACCATTTAACGCCAAAATGGGGAATGGCGTTTCTGCTCGGAATGATTCCAGCATCCACGCCAGCACAAGCGGCCTGTCAAGCTTCGGGATATTAACAAACTTCCATAACTGACTTAAATCGCCGCCTTTTGTTGGCATCGGCAAAGATTGCATGGAACCCGGCATCCAAAATTTAACCGGGGCTTCATTGGTGACGCGCCAGCCTGTTGGCAATACCTCAATAACCCGCAGATTATCATCACCGATAAAAATATAATGACCGCCATTTTTATCAGCAACTCGCAGGTGTACTTGTACCGCCTCACCGTCATGTTTAGCGATACCTGATAAAGCAAATCCAGCCTGTTTGATTGCTGCCTCACTCGCTGACTTACCAGTTAAGTTACTGCCTTTGGTCGATGTGTAGTAGGCGAAACTAAGCCAATCTACAAACCCTTTGCCGCCTATAGCGAGGGTATTCTCCACATCCTTAATTTTGACCGATACAAACGCTTTATCGGCCTGATCATCAAAAAATAAAGTACCTTCCCCTATGACCAACTCGATCAACTCCGCCGCCGCTGAATCTTGTTTGTCGCCATCCGCTGACTGAGTAGCGCCCATGCTGTCAATATCCGCCATAGGTACGCCAGACGGTTTAGCACTCTTTATTTTGGTGCGATATTCAAACCACAACGCAGGATTAGTTGATATAGTTTTAATGGCTGCCATAAATTCAGGGCTTCCCATAACGCCGGGATTGTCTACGCAGTCAATTAGTGCTTTATCTATAACCAGCTTGGCATTGCTAACCTCTTCGGCATTGGCATCAATCGCGGTGTCAAAATCTAGCCCGGCAACATTGGCAACTTTGGCAACATCGTTTAGAAGTTTTTCGCATGAAAAGAAAAGTTTATCGTCCTGACTCTGCTGATTTTCGATTAAATTAAGCATTTTTCACCTCCATGGTTAATGAATCATTCCAATCATGACCGGGTGTCGCCGGGATGATGTATTTTCCATTGATAGCCAACGCAGAGGATCTCGCTGCAATCTGACCAACGCCACTTGCATCATTATCACCACAAATTATG
>JBAXXH010000301.1:0-3480 GCA_037127995.1 Methylococcaceae bacterium
GACTTTCACCTTGCAAGAAATAACAAGCTTAGCTTGTCGCACACTTATTGATTTTATAGACCTGCACTGTTTTGTAGGGACTACCAAAAATACTTTCACTATTTAACTATCACTCACGATTTCAAGCATAGCAGAATTGTTATGTTTGTGATGGCCTTGCATTAAGGACTCACTTTTTAAGCGGGAAAGATATCACAAATCTACACGGTATCGTAACGAACGGCGGCTCGTTGACGAAATGATTCGATCATTGAATCGCAAAGCTGTTTAAATAAACCACCTAAAGCCAGATCCAATAATGTGTTGGAAAACCGAAATTCAAAGTGCAGCGAAATAATACACTCATGAGTTCCTAGCGGGGTAAATCGCCAGATGCCTTTGAGAGCTTTGAAGGGGCCATTTTCCAGATTGATTGAAATGGCACGGCCTTTTTCCACGGTATTAACCGTAGAAAATTTAAAGCCGATTTCACCCTTGGCGATTTTCATGGTCGCCCTGGATTTATTATCCGGTTCCTCATGGACTTCTGAAAACGTACATAACGGGATGAAATTGGAATAGTCATTAATATCATAAACCAAATCGTACATTTGATCCGCTGAATAGGGAACGGTTACTTGCTTATTGATACTGGACATGATGTTTTACGTGTGACAAAAAGGACGAAGGGTGTCAGTTACCTCCCCCTTTGAAAAAGGGGGATTGAGGGGGATTTATCTAATAAAATCTCCCCTAACCCCTCTTTTTCAAAGAGAGGGACTGAATAGTTACGTCAGTTATACAGGGCATAATTTATCGGTTACGTCGACACAAAGTCAATCAACATTACTCAATATCAATGTGTACTTCATTACGCCTAAGAAACGGCAAAGTCCAAGGTGGGTCATAAGCTGCCGAACGTAAGGGAGAAAGGGCTTTGTAACCCTGTTGGGTTAACCAGTTTTTTAAAGTCTCGGAATTTTCTTGAATACCCGCTTCACACAGGCTGCCAGTATATCGAATAACGGCGACTTTTTTTTCAGGCAGCTCTTTAATGATGACCGCTTGATCATTAGGCAATGGCGCAGTTAAAACTGAATATCCCTTCGGGAGTACAAAAGCCATCAACCAGACGTCCCCGGATTGTTGCTGAATAACCGGTGCCGTCATGGCCAGGGTTTCTGCTTGTTGCTGTTGAATAACGGGCGCTGTCATCGCCATTTTTTGTTTTTTTTGGTTGTTGCCAAAAATATAGCCGGCAAGACGTTGAAAGCCCTGATTACTACTGTTTTTATAATCAGCAATAACTTCCGTTTCAGCGACCACCAGCGCCGGATAGCGTCTGATTTGGATGTGCCCGTAATCATTAAGCACTTGATAAGTTGGCTGATCTGCCGTGCGTATGCCAAACACACTGCAACCCGTCAGGAAAATAGTCGTTAAAACCGTGATCAATTTCTTCATTGGATATCCTTAAGGAAGGGCAGAAATCAGCTGAATAAACATCACTCAAGCCGAACCGGAGCGTATCATTATACAGATTTTCAGATAAATAATTTGGCTCCCAACGGATAACATCCCTTTAACAGATGATATCCGCGCGAACTCAAAACTTCATGTAATGGAAGTTTAATTTCTGAAAAACTATAAACTACGAATTGAATCGACAGGTTACGGGTTTTATTGAAACGGTTTGCGTATAATGTCATAAACTTATCCAGTCTGGCAGAGTAGTTTCCCGCCGCAGAGGTACTGAGTTAATAAAAAATTAAATGCGCCACCCAAGGACATTATGCTTCCGTTACCACTTTGCAGTGTGTCCAAGAAACTCGCCCTAAGTGCCGCCAAACAAAGCCCGACAGGGTATCCAACGTTACTAACCCATTAATATCACAATGACTATAACTACACGTTTTGCCCCCAGTCCAACCGGTTATTTGCATATCGGCGGTGCCCGTACCGCTTTATTCTCATGGCTTTATGCACGCAAACACGGCGGAAAGTTTATTTTACGGATTGAAGATACCGATTTGGAGCGTTCAACGCAAGAATCGGTTAATGCCATTTTGGAAGGTATGGCGTGGCTGGGTCTGGATTATGATGCCGGGCCGTTTTATCAAACGCATCATTTTGACCGGTATAAAGAAATTATCCAGCAGTTATTGGTGCAGGGGGATGCTTATTATTGCTACTGTAGCAAAGAGGAACTGGAGCAATTACGTACCGGGCAAATGTCCAATAAAGAAAAGCCGCGCTATAACGGTAAGTGCCGGGATTCAGATGATTTTCAACCAGAAAAGGAACCGGTGATTCGCTTTAAAAATCCGGTTGATGGCGTCGTGACCATCACCGATTTGGTTAAAGGCGACATCGTAGTGGCCAATAAAGAGCTGGATGATTTGATTATTGCCAGGGCTGATGGTACGCCAACCTACAACTTAACGGTTGTTGTTGATGATATGGATATGCAAGTCACTCATGTTATTCGGGGCGATGATCATATTAACAACACCCCCAGACAGATGAACATTCTTAAAGCACTGGGTGCAGAGCTTCCAAAATACGCGCATTTACCCATGATTCTGGGCGCTGACGGTGCTCGCCTGTCAAAACGTCACGGTGCGGTCAGTGTGATGCAATTTCGTGATGACGGCTATTTGCCGGACGCATTGCTAAATTATCTGGTGCGTCTGGGTTGGTCTCACGGGGATCAGGAAATCTTCTCTATCGATGAGATGGTTGAGTATTTTGAACTGGATGATGTCAATGTGTCAGCATCGGTTTTTAACATGGAAAAGTTGTTGTGGCTAAACCATCAATACATCATGAACAGCGACCCTGCCCATGTTGCGCGTCATTTAAGCTGGCATATCGGGCAGTTGGGTATTGATCCTGCTGATGGCCCGGACTTGGTTGATGTCGTAAAAGCGCAAAGGGAACGCAGCAAGACGCTGGTCGAAATGGCCGCAGCCAGCGTTTATTTTTATAAAGAATTTGATTCCTACGATGAAAAAGCCGTTAAAAAGAATTTTACGCCGGGCTCTGATCATGTTTTAGCGTGTTTACACGATGAACTGGTGGTGCTGACTGACTGGAATGATGAAATGGTGCATCAAATTATTATCAATCTTGCCGAAGCCTTGGGGCTTAATATGGGTAAAGTGGCGCAGCCTTTACGGGTTGCAGTTTGCGGGTCGGCAGTTTCACCTGCCATTGACGTCACTTTGTCCTTGCTGGGACAAGAAAAAACCCTGGCCAGAATAGAAAAAGCTATTAATTACATAAGAAGCTTAAATTAGTGTTGGACTTTACGGGTATTTACTGTAGAATGCCCGTTCTTTACTTGGGGCCATAGCTCAATTGGTAGAGCGCAACACTGGCAGTGTTGAGGTCAGCGGTTCGATTCCGCTTGGCTCCACCAAAAAAAGAAAAAGTTAAAATTTTGCTAGTCCCCATCGTCTAGCGGCCTAGGACACTGCCCTTTCACGGCGGTAACAGGGG
>JBAXXH010000302.1:0-3466 GCA_037127995.1 Methylococcaceae bacterium
TCGCTAAGTGTAGTTTAAATCATTCTCATCTTGGCTGGGGTGCGGAATGTCGGTTCATTGATTAAGCGACATTATTTTCTGTAGGGCATGCCCTACGTACTTAATTAATTCAGGGCTCTATAAAGCATGGTGCCATGAAGAGCATAACAGTAGGGGCAGACCTGTGTGTCTGCCCTAAATTAAATAAATCGATTGAATTGGGCGAACACAGAGGTTCGCCCCTACGTGTCTTCGCGGTGAATTAATCAAGCGCCTGCGACAAAAGCTTTGAGTTTTTACTGTTACGAAACAGTAACGGTTTTTCATTGGCGGATAACGCACTTTTTGCCGCTGAATCTATCGCTTGCTGAATAACGCCATGATCGGGTGATTTGCTGCATACCGGGTCAGCGTTATACATATCGCCAGTCAATAAGTAGGCTTGGCAATGGCAGCCGCCAAAATCCTTGTCTTTTTCATCACAACTGCGACAAGGCTCTTTCATCCAGTCATCGCCTCTAAAAAAATTAAAGGCTTTTGACTCATTCCAGATTTCTTCAATGCTGAAGTCTTTAACGTTAGGGCAATCCAGTCCGGGTAGTTCACGCGCAGAATGACAGGGTAGTGCAACGCCATCCGGTGCGACAGTTAAAAAGGTAGTGCCCCAGCCGTTCATACAGGCTTTGGGTCGATCTTCATAAAAATCCGGTACGACATAATAAATTTTCATTTTACCCGTAACGGTTTCTTTAAATGCCTGAGCGATGGCTTCGGCTTTTTCAAACTGTGCTTGGGTAGGCAGCAATAAATCACGATTGGCATGTGCCCAGCCGTAATATTGGGTGTTGGCAAGTTCCAGATAGTCAGCGCCCAACTCTTCTGCCATTGCCAGAATTTCGGGCATTTGATGTATATTTTCGCGGTGGATAACCACGCATAACACCATTGGGTAGCCGTGTTTTTTTACCAGATGCGCAACTTGTTTTTTGTGTTCAAACGAAGCGGTACCGGCGATATGATCGTTTAGTTCCTGGCTACTGGCCTGAATGCTAACCTGAATATGATCCAGTCCCGCTTCTTTAAGCCGGATGATTTTTTCTTCGGTCAGTCCGTAGCCTGATGTAATCAGGTTGGAATAATAACCCAAGTCTCTGGCGTGTTTAACCAGTTCGGTTAAATCTTTGCGGGTGAGGGGTTCACCTCCCGAAAAGCCTAATTGCACGGCACCCATTTTGCGGGCTTGGGTCAGTACGCGTTTCCAGTCTTCTGTGTCTAATTCAGATTGATATTTTGTATAATCAATCGGGTTAGAGCAATAAGGGCACTGTAACGGGCAAGCGTAAGTAAGCTCGGCCAGTAACCAGCGCGGCGGTGTAGTGCTTGCCCTGAGCGAAGTCGTAGAATCTGCCTTGAGCGTGGTCGAAGAGCCTGCCCTGAGCGTAGTCGAAGGGTTAGTTTTGATTAATCCAGCCATTTTGTAAAGCAACCTCCAGGAAAGCGGTAATATCGTTGGTAAGACCCGATGTGGAAAATTTTTGCTCCAGATCACTGATAATTTGGGCAAGATTGCGGGTGCCGTCACAGAGCTTCAGAATTTCAGCTGAACTTTCATTGAGTTCCACCATGCCTTCCGGGTAAAGAATGACATTTTTTTGTTGTGCTTCCTCCCATTGCAAACGGTGGGTACGGGAAAACTTTATAGGGTGATCGGAGTTTATAGTCATTTTAAGTGTGGTTTTAGTGGTGGGTTTTATAAAGACAGTACGGCAAAATTTTCAACGGCCACCTGCATGATTCGCTGTGGTTGTCTTTGTTGATGAGTGATGGCAAGGTAGTCGTTTTCAATTTTTTGTAATACCACTGCATCAAAGTATTGCTCACCGCAAAATATACATTCCAGGCAAAGTACGTATTCGACCACTAACATCTGTTGATCTTTTTGGTAAATGTAGCGTTTAGTTTTACTGCTAAGGTGCTTGTGGCCACAAAATACGCACTGTTCTGACATTATGAATTACCTCGTTCAAAAGAGTTTTTAAACTTGGGTGGTGTAGGAATATAGACGGTAATAATTACCAGCGTTTTAACCATACATCCACAGACTACATGAATGGGAATAAATCGGTGGCCTACAAAGTTGCTTAATGAATTTAATATCCTTCGACAAGTTTGTATAATGCAATGCAGATTTTCCAGAAATATTCATGAGTTTTAACGTTGATTTATAGGCAGTATTACACTAATACCATAAGCAGATAACTCTAATTTCCCTGTCTTGTCATAATAATCAACAACACCATTTTCCCATACAATCCAAACTTCCTCTGCGCCTGCCTGCAAATAGAGCTGCACCTTGTTGGTCATCTCTTCTTTTGAGTTGGAAGGCGACACGACTTCAATACACAGCTCAGGCGCGTGTGAATAAGGCGTTTGATAACCATATTGTTTGATAAATGCCTTGGAACACCAAGCGACATCGGCGACTTTTACCCCGTCAGTGGTTTGCACTGAGCACTCAGTAAGCGCTTCACCTTTTTTTAGTTTGCGCTCAAGCAATGTGCCGATAAGTGACTGCAACCGTCCGTGTTTGTTCGAGGCTGGGGTCATTTCAACTTTTCCATAGCGGTTTAACTCAATTTTAAAAGGTAAATTTTTAAAATACGGATTATCGATTACTTCTGACCATTGCATCGCATTTTTCCTGTTGTCTCAAAACCTTACTTAGCTAAGACTTAAATATAAAACAAGACGGCATGTTAATAATATAAGCCATTATTAATAAAACATTTTTCATAATTTATCATCAGGCAACCAGTTTTCGGAAAGAATATTTTCAATTGTCCATGGGCAAGCTTCGGGGAAATTGCTCATGCCGGTTTCATTGATAGTTATCGATATAGCATCACTCCAAGCATCTTCAAACCATTCCGAATCATTTATGGATACCTTGAGACTGGGCGTGTTTATTAAACGCCGCGTAATAGCTCTGCGTTGCTCTTTAATGGCTCGTTGCCAGCTTCCGCTTTGACGCTCCGGCTGATATTGCCATTTAAGCAAATGCGCTAAAAGAACTGCCATACGGCTTGCCAATTCGCGTTGTTCACTTTTACCCACGTCCTCAATTTCCTCTGCAATATGTTCTATATCCAAGACTGACAACTTGCCTGACCTTAACAGGTAAGCTTGCTCTTTAGCCCACGCTATAATGTCATTTTCGTAAGTTGTTGTCATTTTTACTCCATAAATGCTTCAAGGCCCATTATGTTGGCGCACTATTTTTCAATATTATAATACGGCGGCATGTCGTTAATATAAGCCATATACATCGCATCCGCCATCGTCCACAAGACATCCAGCTTAAATTTTAAAATCTGCACCATGCGGTCTTGCTGTTCACGGGTTTTATACCAGTCCAGCGTAATCGCCAGGCCGTGCTCCACATCACGTCGTGCTTCGGTCAGACGTTTACGGAAATAGTTGTAACCTT
>JBAXXH010000303.1:0-3448 GCA_037127995.1 Methylococcaceae bacterium
GGGGCCTTATGGAAACTCTAAACAGATTATCTAAAATTAAAAAGCCGTTTATTATAGTAGGCAGTGTTTTAATGGTGTATGTAGTGACCAGTGTTTACATTGTGCCGGCATTATTAAAGTGGAAATTACCTGAAATTATCCAGCAGGAAACCGGACGAAAAGCCTTAATTTCAGAGATACAGGTTCAACCCTTCCCACTTGCTATCAGGTTACAGGGGTTTAAGGTTCAGGAGCATAACGGGCAGCCGTTTGCAGCGTTTGATGATTTTTATATTAAACTGGGGTTGCTTCGATCAATAAAACAGTTGGCGCTGGTTTTTGATGAGGTTTTACTCAGCAAGCCTTATGTTCATATCGCCAGGCAAAAAAACGGAACCTTTAATTTTCAGGATCTGCTTAAGGACAAAGCGGATGATAATAAACAGCAAGGACAACCATTTCCTGTCAATATCATAAAATTAATCTTAGCAGAAGGAAATCTGGTTTGGGAAGATGCCCGTTTTGACACGCCGGTTATAGAGGATATCAATCCAATAAATCTCGCTATTGAAAACTTGACTACCCGGACTGACAAGCCCGCCAGTTTGGGGGTATCCCTGGCGTTGAAGTCAGGAGGACTTTTGGACTGGAAGGGTACCGCCAATCTAAAAACAGGAACTTCAGAAGGACATATCAAGTTTGACAAGGTAACGCTGGAAACTATTATGGCGCTGGCTTTGGCTGATAACAGGCTCTTTAATTTGAAAGGTTATGAATTACTCGATGCCGATTATAATGCCAGTTATACTAAAAATGGCTTACAGTTTACCGTTAATAAAGGGGCGTTTGAAATTCATGATTTTGAATTTTTAGAAAAAAATCAGAATAAGACTCTGATAAAAATGCCGGTTTTCTCTGTGCAAGGGATTGGTTTTAATCTTGAGAAACACGCCCTTTTGATTGGGTCCGTTTCAGCCAACGATGCCGATTTTCAGGTTGGGTTAAATGCGCAAGGTGTCATTAACTACCAAGCCTTATTTCCCGCAGCTAAAACCGCTGCCAACACTGCCACTAACGTCCCAGCCAACCCGGTCGAGTCCAACGAAGCGCCATGGACAGTCAAGGTGAACGCGCTGGCATTAACTAATTTTGGGGTGGCGTTTGAAGACCAGACCTTAAAAAATTCGGTGGTTATGAACTTTAAACCGATCAATGTAAAGTTGACCAATTATAGTAGTGAGGCGGGTGCCGTTGTGCCTTATGAGCTAAGTACAGGATTAAATAAAACCGGCTTGATCAAGTTGGCCGGTGATGCCGTTATGCAGCCTTTTTCTGCAAATAGTGCCATTGATGCCAGTGGCATTGCCCTGGAAAATTTTGAACCCTACATTAACAAGTTTGCGCGACTGGATATTATTAACGGAAAGTTGGCGGTTGATGGCAATGTGGTTGTCGCTATTCCTGATAAAAATCAGCTGGATGTCAAGTTTAAAGGTAATTCTGCGATAACAGGATTATTAATCCGGGATCAACTGCTTAAAGATAAAGTCCCCAAAAAAGATTTGGCTAAAGTCCCAGTTTTTGCCGTGCGCGGTATTGATTTTAATCTGGCTAACCAGGAACTGGCAATAAACTCTATTTCGGCAAATAATGCCGAGTTGCAGGCATGGTTGAATCCTAACGGTGTCATTAATTACCAAGCCTTGTTGCCGTCTACTCAAGCCGACAAAATAACTTTTGATAAAACCACGGCAAATACTGTCAAGCCGCAAACAGCCACCTGGAAAATAAAAGTCAACGACATGGCTTTAACCAATCTGGGTCTAAATTTTGAAGACCAGACGCTAAAAATCCCTGTCACCATCAACTTTAAGCCCATCACGTTTAAGTTGAAAAACTATACTAATAAAAATGGCGCAAAGTTGCCGGTTGACTTAAGTGTTGGCATCAATAAAGCCGGTGTGATTGCACTTAAAGGCGATGCGGTTATCGCTCCCTTTTCTGCCCTGCTAAACCTTGATGCCAAAGCGGTTGATCTTGAACAATTCCAACCTTATTTTGATAAACTGGTTCGGTTGGATGTCGTGGACGGAGATTTGCATATTGATGGTAAAGTATCCGTTGCTACATCAGAACAAGACAAGCTGGATGTTAAATTTAAGGGCAATACCGGCGTCAAACGTTTATTAACGCGCGATCAAACGCTTCTTACAGACTTGGTAAAGTGGGAAGATCTGGATTTAAAAGACCTGGATATTGATGTGTTGGCAAATCGTTATACCGCCGCCGCATTGATTATTGATAAGCCTTATGCAAGGGTAACTATCAAAAAAGACAAGACCGTTAATTTTAGTGATATCGTTATCGGTGATAAAAGCAAGCCTCAGCCACTCGCTAAAATACACCCTGATAAACAAAATGATTATAACAAACCCTATTTTAAATTAGGTAAAATTCAGGTAACCGATGGCTCGTCTGATTTTTCTGATTTGTCATTAATTATGCCCTTTGCGGCGCAAATTAAAAATCTGGATGGGGGGGCAAGCGGTATTTCCTCTGCTAAAAACTCAATCATTACGGTTGTTTTAAAGGGTAACGCCTACGACTTGGCTCCGGTCGATATCAAGGGTGAGATGAGCCCTTATTTGGGTAGCAGTAAGGTGGAAATGAACTTTAACGGGCTGCCTATGCCGCTGGTATCCCCTTATATGGTGCAATTTGCAGGCTATAAAGTTGAAAATGGCAAGATGACGCTGGGTTTAAAATATACTATCGTTAACAGTCAATTAACGGCGACCAATAATATATTGATTGACCAGTTCGAGTTGGGTGATAAAGTTGAAAATCCGAAGGCGGTTTCTTTGCCTCTTAAACTGGCTGTCGCATTACTGAAAGATTCGAGTGGTAGAATAAAAATAGAGGTTCCCGTTACCGGTAGTTTGGATGATCCCCGGTTTAGTGTGGGCTCTATTGTTACCGATGCGCTGATGAATGTACTTAAAAAGGTGGTCACCTCGCCTTTTCTGGCATTGGGCTCATTGTTGGGCAGTGAAAAAGACATGAGCCTGATTAGCTTTCCTGCCGGGTATTCGACGTTGAGTACGCAACAACAAGAAAAGCTGGACGCTTTGTCCAAGGCGCTAAAAGAGCGGCCGATTTTAAAACTGGATATTAAAGGCGCTTCTTTTCAGGAACAGGATTGGCCGATTATTAGAGAAGATGCTTTATATGAACAACTTAAAATACGACGTGCCGCCGAGATTAATAAAGACGCCGTTAAAAAAATACGTGCGCAATATGTCGAGCTTTCTGCTAGTGAGTACAAACGTTTATTAGCCGAAATGTTTATGGAAAAATTTCCGCTGTTGGCTGAAAAATCTTTTTTAGGAACGCCAAAATTGATGAATCCTGAAGCGGGTGATTTTTATGAGGTCGCTAAACAGAAGCTTTTTACCATTATTAAACCGGA
>JBAXXH010000304.1:0-3437 GCA_037127995.1 Methylococcaceae bacterium
TGTTCCAGTAAATTACGGTTGGCGTTTAAATTATTTACAAAATGCGCATTGCCTTCTTTCAGTATCGATAATACTGCCGACGGGGTTAATGCTTGTTGTGTGTCGTAGGTTAACGCCCGCGCATTCTCGACCGGTCCAAGCACGCCATAGCCGCGAAGATTCTCAAGGGTCAGTTTAATGTTTTTAAGCTTGGCTTCTATTTTAAAGTTTTGAATGATTTCGTAAACATCGTAATCGATATATTTTGAGCGGGTCGCATCAATAACGACTTCTGCGTTGTCTGGTAATTGTTCGAAGGTTTTCAGGATATTGGCTTTGTTTAAAAAAGAGACGTGTTCAGACAAGCGGATAATGGTTTTATTACCCATAAAGGTCTCCTTAAAATAAAAAGCGCTTTTATAGTTTTCCAACAGTATCGAAAATACAGCTGCGGTCAGGCCAATCGTTATACCCATCAGCATATCGGTAAAAACCAGGCCAAAAATAGTCGCGCAAAACGGGATGAAATGATACAGGCCGGCTTTGTACATGGTTTTAAAGACGTCAGGCTTGGCCAGTTTATAGCCAACAACCAGCAGAATGGCCGCCAGACTCGCCAAGGGGATTTTATTTAACAGGTTGGGGATGAGCATAACTGCAAACAGCAAGAGCAGGCCACGGATAACAGCAGAGGTCTTGGTTCTTGCACCGGATTGGATGTTAAGGGAGCTACGCACAATGACTTGGGTCAAGGGCAAACCACCGATCAATCCTGAACTGATATTACCGATACCTTGCGCTATCAGCTCCCGGTTGGACGGTGTCACTCTTTTATAAGGATCTAATTTATCAATCGCTTCTACCGAAAGTAACGATTCCAAGCTGGCTACCAGCGCCAAGGTGAGCGCTGCCAAATAAATTTTAGGATTGGCAAGCTGGGAAAAATCAGGAAAATACAAATGACTCAGCACATCAGTTGCATTTTGAAAGACCGGAATCATGACCAAATGAGCGCCACCCAGCGCAAACTCGGGATAAAATTTTTGCAGGAGTTGATTGGTTAGCATCCCTGCGATAACCGCCATTAAAACTTTGTTGAACAACTGAAAAAAGCGGTGTTTTTTCATGAACGGCTGATCCCACAAAATGAGAAACAACAGGGATATGAGGGCGATTAAAACTGAACCTGGCGAAATAAACGCCAGCATGTGTGACAATTCTGAAAATGAAGAATAATTATCCGCTTGAAAAAAGCTAAAATCACCTTCGTAATCCTGGTCATAACCCAAAGCATGAGGAATTTGTTTGAGAAAAATAATAATACCTATCCCGGACAGCATTCCGTTAATGACGGAAGAGGGAAAGTAATAAGCAATAACGCCCGCTTTTGCCAAGCCCATAAGAATCTGAAACACACCGGCCATCACTACGACCAATAAAAAGGCATTAAAACCCAGTTCTTGAACCGCGTTAAGCACAATAACGGCAAGCCCCGCAGAGGCACCACTGATGCCTAGTGATGAGCCACTTAATGGTGCGACGATAATGCCCCCGACAATACCGGTAATTAATCCCGAAAACAGCGGTACACCCGATGCCAGAGCAATGCCTAACGAGAGGGGAATGGATATCAGAAAGACCGAAATACTCGCTGGAAGATCGTATTTTAGGTTAGTGAACACACTGAAATCATGATCCTTACGTTTTGATAATCGATTACTTATCATTTAGGTATTATCCTTTTGTATGCTCAGAAATATCTTTTTTGTCTAAAAAAATGGGTGGACAAAGAACAGATTAAATTTTTTCTTCAAACCATCGGTACAGCGTAGGCAACATAACCAGCGTGAGTAACGTTGACGTGATCAGCCCACCAATAACAACGATAGCCAGGGGACGTTGGACTTCTGAACCCGGGGCCGGTGGCGAATAAAAAAGGCACCAGTCCCAGCAGCGCAACTGTGGCGGTCATCATGACCGGGCGAAAGCATTGCGCACAACCCTCGCGAATGGCCTGTATCTGACTAAGTCCGCTGCTACGAAGATTGCGGATACAGGAAACCAATACCACACCGTTTAATACAGCAATCCCCCACAGGGCAATAAATCCGACCGAGGCCGGTACCGACAGATATTCGCCGGTAATGAATAAAGAGACTACGTCGCCTATAGATGCAAACGGCAGTACGAGAATAATCAATGCGGCAAAGCGAAGTGAGTTGAACAGCATAAATAGCACAAAGAAAATCGCACCGATAGTAATAGGGATGATGATTTTAAGATGTCCCAAGGCACGCTCCATATTCTGAAATTGTCCGCCCCACTCCAGATAATAGGCTTCCGGCAGTTTAATCTGGCTGGAAACTGTTTTTTGCAGCTCTGCCACAAAGCTGCCCAAGTCCCTATCCCTGGCATTAATACCGATAACAATACGACGTTTGCCCATTTCCCTGCTAATCTGGGATGGCCCGTCATTCAGGCTAATGTTCGCCAAATCGCCCAGCGGTATACGCGCCCCGTTTGGAGAAGTAAGCAAAATAGCATCAATCGCTTCGATGCTATTGCGAAAATCTTCCGGCAAACGCACTGAGGCCGAGAAGCGTCGCTCGCCTTCATAAATGTTGGTTGCCTGAGTCCAACCTTCCGGCCATTGATTCCTTGGCTTCAAACTGACCATGGGTGTTGATTCGTTCTGACTTTGCGAGTCTGCCGGACTTTCTCCCCGTCCGATATTGGTGACTGCCAAGCTCACCCCAGGAATATCCATGACCATCCGCATGGCATCCATTTCCATCTTTATGCCTTCTTGCAATGATATATTCGGCATCCTGTTGATCGCCGGAACAATAGAGCCTTCTTTCATTTCAGGAATAAAAGCACTGCCTAAAAGCGGGAGTAATACCAGTGCGCCAACAAACAAACTAGTCGCCGCAAAAACCACCGTCTTGCTTTTTTGCAGGGACAAATCCAGCAGTTTTAGATAGGGTCGCTTCATTAAGGCAATAATGCGCGTGTCGTGTTCTTTCCCCTCTTGCCCCTGCAACATAAAAGAGCATAAAACCAGCGTTAAGGTCAGCCACAAAACCAATGAAATCAGAAAACAATTGCTATGGTATAGGCCATTGGCGCAAACATCTTGCCTTCCATACCTTCCAGAGTCATCAGCGGCAGAAACACCAGCACGATAATGCCAACACCAAATAACACCGGCGTGGCAACTTCCTGCGTGGCCGCCATGACTACTTTTATTAGTCACAGACCGCTAGTCAAAACTATGCACTTTGGTGCAAGGCTTTAGCGATACACATTTATGATAGACTACGGGTTATGAAAGATCAAAGACGTAGTAGCCATTCAGTGACGCGATTTATAGCCCATTTAGTTTGGGTGACAAAGTATCGTTACCCTCAGACACCCTGATCTCTACTCAAAGCGTCCATTCAGTAGTATTAATAAAA
>JBAXXH010000305.1:0-3435 GCA_037127995.1 Methylococcaceae bacterium
TTGCAAACCCCGTCACGCCTCAGGCCTTTATTCACAAGCAAGGCAACCGACACAGTGCACAAATGCGCTGGCCTCGTCACCTGAAATCGTAAACCTTGAATCGGTTGCATTATTGCCAACTAACAATATCCTGATCTTCGCCTTCACCACCTTCTTTAGCGTCTGCACCCAAGGTAAACAAGTCAAATTTTCCATGTTCGCCGGGCGATACATAGCGGTATTCTTGTTGCCAGGGATCCAGTGGTATTTTTGACTTGCGCAAGTAAGGCCCATTCCAGCGCTTTGCACTATCGGGCGATTCAACTAATGCCTTTAGACCTTCTTCAGTCGTTGGATAAGTACCCAAATCCAGTTTATACATATCCAGGGTAGCCGCCAAATCTTCAATTTGTACTCTTGCCGCTTTGGTTTTGGATTCGCCCATGTGCTTCATGACTTGCGGGCCGACAATCCCCGCCAGCATGGCAATAATACCCAACACCACCAGTAACTCAAGTAAGGTAAAACCTGTTTGTGAATAATTTTTAATCTGTTTCATCGTTATTATTTCCGTTAAGTTGCCAAGTCATTAACACTCAAGATAGCCAATAAAATCGAGACGATGATACCTGCAATCATCAATCCCAAGCTAATTATCAATACTGGCTCAAGAAAAGCCAGCATTCGTTGTATAGCCACTCTCAGCTGTTTGTCATAAATAGTTGCCACGCGTAGCAGCATTTCTTCCAAGCGTCCCGTTTCTTCGCCCATTTTAATCATTTGCATCGCCATTTTAGGGAATATGCGCTTTTCCAACAACGCATCCGATAAATGTTTACCTTGTTTTAACTGCTCTTCAGCATCCGCAATAGCGGCCGCCATAACCAGATTGTCGACGGTTTCGCGTACGATAATCATGGCCGACAATATTGAAACCCCGTTACCCAGTAAAGTTCCAAGGGTACGACTGATATTGGCGGTTTCTTTGTTGGTAATAATATTACCTGCCAAAGGTAATTTCAGAAAACGACCATCCCACACCTTCTTTTTTATCGGGTCGGCCATTTGAAATTTCATATAACTGGACATAAAAACAATACCCCCCAGCAATGCCCACCAATAGCTTTGCAACCAGTTTGCCAAGCCCACCACAATCTGGGTTGAGACAGGCAGGGCTTTACCGGCACTTTCAAACATTTCGGTAAATTGCGGCACCACAAAAGTCAGCATCACAAATAAAGAGGCCAGAGACATCACCAGTAATATGGCCGGATAAATTAATGCAGTACTGACCGTGTCTTTTAACTCCTGAGAGCGTTCCAGATAATCAGACAACCGCTTCAAGACCTCATCCAGACCGCCACCGGCTTCACCGGCACGAATCATGTTTAAATAAAATTTGGTAAAAACACCGGACTGCTGCTCCAGCGAATCAGCCAGTGAAGCGCCACCCTTAACTTTTTCCAATACTCTGGCGATTATTTTACTTAAGCGTTCGTTATCTTCAGTCAAATCTATCAACACAAGTAAAGATTTATCCAAAGGCAAACCGGATTCCAGTAAGGTTGCCAGCTCTCCGGTTAATAAGGCAATATCTTTCTGCGTCAATTTGGACTGTTTGCCGCCCCTGCCCAAACCCAGAAATGATCGACTATTGGCAACTGCAATACGAATCGGGATACAACCTTCCGACTGCAAGACTGCAATCAAATGTTGTTCGTCAACAGCATCTCTAATGCCTTCTTCCGTTTCACCCAGGTTATTAATTACTTTATAAGTAAATAAAGGCATCTTAAGCTTCCGTTGTAACCCGCATAACTTCTTCCAATGTAGTGATTCCTTGTATCGCCTTTACCAGACCATTTTCATAAAGCGTTTGCATGCCTTCAGCAACCGCGAGTTTTTGAATGGCACCGGCTTCTTCGTGCGCCATAATTAATTTACGTACCGGATCGGTCATTGGCAAAAATTCAATAATGGCAAGTCGTCCACGGTAACCCATACCCGCACAGGCCGAACAACCGACGGGTTTGTATAAAATAATATCACCCTCGGGCGCAAAACGTCGCAAGCGCAGTTCTTTGACAATTTCGGGATCGGCGATTGCACCTGCTTTACAGACCGGACACAATTTTCTAACCAGCCGTTGCGCCAAAATACCATTGACGGTAGAGGTGAGTAAATACTCCTCCAGACCCATATCCAGCAAACGCGTGACGCCACCCGCCGCGTCATTGGTATGCAGGGTCGATAACACCAAATGCCCGGTGAGGGCTGATTGCACGGCGATTCTTGCGGTTTCAAGATCTCGCATTTCACCAATCATAATAACATCAGGGTCTTGCCGAACAATAGAACGCAGGGCTGACGCAAAAGTTAAGCCTATTTGCGGCTTTGCCTGAATCTGATTAACGCCTTCCATCTGATATTCTACGGGATCTTCAACCGTAATTATTTTTCGTTCAGGCGTATTAAGTTGTTTTAATGCGGCATACATGGTGGTTGATTTACCGCTACCGGTCGGGCCGGTAATGAGAATAATGCCATGCGGCTGCGATAACACATCGATAAACTGCTGCAAATGTCGCCCGGCAAAACCCAACCCGGCAAAATCCAGCACCGTATTTTCCTTATCCAGCAAGCGGATAACCACACTCTCACCATACATGGTCGGTATGCTCGATACCCGTAAATCCAGTTCTTTGCCCAGCATTTGCACCTTGATTCGACCATCCTGAGGCAAGCGCCGTTCGGCAATATTCAGTTTGGCCATAATTTTAATACGCGAAATTACGGCAGCCGTTGACTTTACATTGGGGGCATCAATCTCCTGCAAAACCCCGTCCACACGCAGCCTGACTTTTAAGGTTTGCTCAAAGGGCTCAATATGTATGTCTGAGGCCTTGGTCTCAATCGCCCGCTGCATAATCAAATTAACCATTTTGATGACCGGTGCCTCACTGGCCAAATCTTTTAAATGTTCTAAATCTTCTTCGCCCAAATCATCAATAGCCAAATCGTCAAGCAGTTTATCCATTTTTGCCCGGTCTTCACCATACTGAACATCAAGTGCCGCATCTATTTCAGACAGCAACCCCACTTTAGGAATGACCGGTTTTCCGGTCGCCAATCTAAGTGCGTCAATATTGGACTGATCCTCGGGATCCATCATGGCAACCGTAATGTCATTGTCAGTATGACTTAAGCCAATAACATGATAGTTCTTTAAAAAACGCAAGGACACCGTTCCGGGCAGTTGCATTTCCAGCGGGTACTGACCAGAGGTCACTTTCTCAAAATGACCCGATTCAACAAAGGCATCCGCTACATCAAGTTCTGAACACAAGCCCAACTTAACCAGCAACAGTGGCAAGCTTTCTGCTACCGAAGTTTTTTTAACCTGCTTTACTTTTTTTAATTCCGACGCTGAAAGCTTGTTCCTTTCCTGTAATGTTG
>JBAXXH010000306.1:0-3429 GCA_037127995.1 Methylococcaceae bacterium
GGATTTTTGTTAATGCCAGTGTTAAACGTGAACTGTGTATCCGACATACTGCGCAGGGCTGGTTGAGAAAAATTCGTCCCTGGTGGAAACATGACGATCATTTTCACGTTAGGCTTAAGTGCCCAAAAGACAATAAATATTGCCAGGGACAAGACGCCCTGCCGCAAGGTGATGGCTGCGATGCCGAACTAAACTGGTGGTTTTCAGAAGAAGCCAAACACCCGGTCATCCCAAAAGCGCCGCCAAAAGAATTGCCACTGCCTGCTTTGTGTGATAATGTATTAAAAGAATAATCTTAGCGTAGGGCGTGCCGCGCGTGCCAGATGAGAGAGTTAAGATAATCCTAATATGGGGGCAAGGCGTGCATAGCACGCCCTACTGGACTAAAACATGCTTATTCCGTATACAAATCTGACTTTTTCTTCGAGGTGCAATAGCTTCAGCTATTGCCTGTAAAAATAGCTAAAGCTGTTTTACTCCAGCCTCAGACAGGCCGGAATAAGGCTTTTTAAGCGTAAGCGAGAATAAGCGTTTCCGGCTAGCTGTACGAGTTTGCCGGAAACGCCACCATGCGCTACGCTTGGGTGGTCTTATTCCGGCCTACGCCTGGCTTTTTATTCGTGGTGCAATGCCTTACTGGGCTTTGGCGTGTTGCTCTTTGCCGGCAATCAAAATACGCGCCAACTTACGCAAGCCATCGGAAGATATTTCCAGCCCCAAAGGCGCACCTATGTTTTCAAGCTCATACATCACATCGGTAGCGGCTATAAAGGTCATATAACGTAACCCTTGTATTTCCGGTAATTCTTTAGCCAACGTTTTTAATTGAGGCGCGAGACGTTGCCAGGTATGCGTAAAAAAAACGCGTACCGGATCATCGCCGTTAGCATCATGATCTTTTAATCCGGCCTGAAAGGCACTGCGTGACTCCAGAAGCGTTTCCATCAAGGCGTCACGCAATTCGGGTGATTTAGTGTCATCGGATGCCTGTTGAATGGCTTTACTCAAAAAGGCATCCCATTCCTGCCAGCTGGCTTGCCATTGTTTTTGTTCGGCAGCACTTAACGGGGCAGCCGGTTTTTTGACTGCCTGTTTGGCAGGTGCATTGAAGGCCAGTTTAATGGCGACGCCATTTTCGTTAGCTTCGGCACTGCTAAATTTTAAGGATTTAAGCAGCTCTTTAACTTCCGCGACGTTCTCTTTGGGCAAAAATTCCGTCACTGTTTTTTCAATGTCTGCACGCGATTCGTTTAAATCTATTTTGACGGCAGACAGTTTGGGTTCGACAAAGCGGTTAATCAACTCCTGAATTTTATTGTTGCTAACCGAGCGGCCTTCCCGATCAGTCGCCGTCACTTTGGTAATGGGCAGGCTTAAGACCGTCTGCGCGGGGTTGATGGTGGGTTGTTGCAAGGTTTCCAACATACCGCTCCATGCAAACAGTGTGACGCATTGTCCACCCAGACCCGTTCCAAACCGGGCTTGCAGATTGTTTAGCAGTTTTATTTGACCTGTTTGGCCGCTAAGTCGGGGATCGGATATTTTTAAATAACTACAGCCCTGCTTATCATTCCAAAGTTCAGCTGAATTGCCTGCCCCTTTATAAAGCTGGGTTATTAACGCTTTTTTTATCAGGCTATAATCCAATTGTACAGGAAGCGTCATTTGATCGGCTGCGCCACTTTTTGCAAACAGCATCAGCAGGCTGAAAACGGTAATAACCGAATATTTATTCATGGGTTTTATTTTCTCTGGGAAATTAAATGCGTTATTTTATTCTAAAAAACATCACCGAAGGGGTAAATTCACTGGCAGGCCGTTAATTACAAACGGTCAATCAACGGCTTTAACTGCGCAGATCATGTTAATGGCTTAACATTAACGTTTCCTGAATCGTTACCCGATACCACCCTGCTGTCAATTTAACGCAGCTTGATTTTTCATGCGCGGCAGCATCCTGATCGACCGAAAACTTACCAGCTTTTGCTTCTGTTCATCCCATAGATTCAACCATAGCGACTTAAGACTTTTACGCAAGGTCAAAGGAGTCGTTACCTGCAAGGCCGCTATTTCATTGTAGCAACGCTGCAAGTTATAGTTGGGAATATTAGCCTTGACATGGTGGATATGGTGCAAGCCGATATTGCCGACTATCCATTGCAGCACTTTGGGCAATTTATAATAAGAGCTGCCTTCCAGACCTGCCCGGGTTAGATTCCAACTGTCATGGCGCATCCAGCAAACATCCTCGTACTGGTGCTGCACATAAAACAACCACATACCGGCACTTGCCGCCATCATAATAATGGGTAATTGAATCATCAGATAGTTTTGAAAACCCAGCGTCAAACTCATTACGGTAATGATGGCAACCAGTGCCAGGTTGGTAAAAATGACACTGTTACGTTCACGTTTTTTGGCTCCCGAACTGGGAAAGCGTTGCAGAATCAAAAACAGAACGCTAGGTATGATACCAATTAGTAACAAAGGGTTACGAAAAAACCGGTAAGTAACACGTTTAAGCCAAGATGCAGAAAGATATTCATCCACAGTCAACGTCCAAATATCACCTACTCCACGACGATCCAGATCCCCTGATGCAGAATGATGAATGACGTGAGTGCGTTGCCAGTCCTCAAATGGTGTGAAGGTCATGATACCGGCAATATACCCCAATATCCGGTTTGCCCTGCGTGAAGGAAAAAACGCAAGATGGCAACAGTCATGGAAAAAGATAAATATGCGCACCAAAAATCCGGACGCAGGCACGGACAATAATAAGGTTATCCAATAAGGAAAACCGTGCAGTACGGAAAAAATCATCACGGCCCATAAGCCAAGATAAGGAACAAAAGTATTTGATATTTGCCAGAAAGCCTTCCGGTAATCCGCTTGCGCGTACTTTGAAACAGACTGAATTAAATCTTCTCGGCTGGACTGGTTATTTTTGGAATCTGAAGTTGCTAACATTTCAAGACGGGTAAACTGTTGTGGCATAAAGGTAAATTGACTCACTTTAAATGGGGGCTTAGAAAAGGGTGGTATCTGTACCACTATTTTATGATTGGGATGGTTAGGCAGTCATGAGGATCGATATGAAAAAACTATAACGTGGCACGACCCCTAACCCTCGGATGTTATTTACACGCCCACATTCCGACATTCGGCGTCTGGACTTATATCCGTTCCAGCTACGGACTGTAAATTGGCTTGTTTAGAGTAATAACGGCTCCCTTAAAACGTGCGGTATATAACAATGCCCTTCCTCATACAATTACCGGCTCAATCCTGCAATGGATTCAATTCGACAAGCGAGTTGTAAAAACAAAAAGATAAGTATCTCAATGCCGTTAAGTTAAGTGCCTCTTGGCAAAATAAACCGTTGGCTGAGCGAAGCCGAAGCCGGCAAAATCGCTTCGACTCCGCTCA
>JBAXXH010000307.1:0-3429 GCA_037127995.1 Methylococcaceae bacterium
GTGGATGTTTATCGTGCCAGCGGCGCGGGTGGTCAGCATATTAACAAAACCGAATCCGCCGTGCGCATGACGCATAACCCGACCGGCATTGTCGTACAATGCCAAAGCGATCGCTCGCAGCATAAAAACCGCGCCACCGCGATGAAGCAATTGAAAGCCAAATTGTATGAACTGGAAATGCGCAAACGCAGCGAATCAGCCCAAGCCTTGGAAGATACCAAATCCGATATAGGCTGGGGCAGTCAAATCAGGTCTTATGTGCTGGATCAATCGCGAATTAAAGATTTACGCACCGGCGTGGAAACAGGCAATACCCAAGCCGTTTTGGATGGCGACCTGGATCAGTTTATTGAGGCCAGTTTGAAGAGTGGATTGTAACTAAATCCCTGTCGCTTTTTTCGTCGGGAATCTATTTATTCACGTATTGTGTACCGTTAATATCAATCATTATGAAAATTGAAGCCTTGCGTGTTAAAAACTTTAAAACATTCAAAGACATTAAATTAACTAATCTACCGGAAATTTCTGTTTTTATCGGCGCAAACGGAACGGGAAAAACTACGTTTTTTGATATTTTCGGATTCTTGCGTGATGCCTTACAAGATAATGTCCGTGTAGCTTTACAAAAACGGGGGAGCTTTAAAGAGGTTATAACACGCGGTGAAAAAGGCCCGATTGAAATTGAAATTAAATTTCGGGAGCATGGCGAAGGTACACATAGCTCTTTAGTCACTTATTCATTAATTATTGAGCTGGATAATAATCAACCCGTTGTTAAGCGCGAAATTCTAAAATATAGACGTGGTGCGAAAGGGAAGTCTTGGCATTTTTTAGATTTCAAGAAAGGTTCTGGCATGGCCATTACCAACGAAAGTAGCTATGAAGATAAAGAATCTAAAGAAGAAAGAGAGGAGCAGACGGTTGATTCCCCGGATATTCTGGCTCTAAAAGGCTTGGGTCAATTTCAACGATTTAAAGCGGCTAATAGCTTTCGTAAGTTAATTGAAAGCTGGCATGTTTCTGATTTTCATATCGGTGATGCCAGGCCTAGCCAAGAAACAGGTTACGCAGAACATCTTTCAACACGTGGCGAAAACATGGCTTTAGTCGTCCAGTTTATGTATGAGAATCATCGCCCGATCTTTGATGAAATTCTGGAAAAAATGGCACAGAGAGTACCCGGAGTTTCAAATGTGGAAGCAACAGATACTGAAGACGGACGCATTCTGTTAAGATTTCAGGATGGCTCTTTTAAAGATCCCTTCATTGCCCGCTACATTTCAGACGGCACTATAAAAATGTTTGCTTATCTTTTATTGCTGCATGATCCCAATCCGCATCCCTTGTTGAGTGTAGAAGAACCGGAAAATCAGTTATATCCGAGCCTATTTTGCGGTTTGGTGGAAGAGTTTCGTGACTATGCAGACAAAGGCGGACAAGTCATGATTTCAACCCATTCGCCCGATGTTTTAAATTATAATAAACTCAATGAAATTTTTTGTTTGATTAAAAAAACAGGGGGTTACGATTATCGAGCGAGCCAGTGAAAATGAGCTGTTGGTTAATTTAATTAAAGAAGGTGATTTGCCTGGGGCTTTGTGGAAACAAGGTTTATTTAATGGGCTTAATCCTCAATGAAGCAATTGGTTTTTTTGCTGGAAGAGGAATCAATGAAAGCCTTATTGGATGTTTTGTTACCACAAATTTTACCGGCTGATATTACCTTTCTTTGTATCCCTCACGAAGGCAAGCAAGACCTTGAAAAATCGATACCTATCAAATTACGGGCCTGGCAAACACCAGGAACGTCGTTTGTCATTGTGCGCGATAAAGATCGAGCCGATTGCATCGAAGTTAAAAAACTCTTGGTAAAATTATGTGAGCAAGCAGGGCGTAGCGATAGCTTGGTGCGCATAGCTTGCCATGAACTGGAATCCTGGTTTTTAGGTGATCTAGCCGCTGTTGAAAAGGCTTTTAATATCAAAAAACTTGCAGGTCAACAACAAAATAGAAAGTATAAAGAACCTGATAAGCTATCCAATGCGTCAGAAGAACCGGAAAAGTTAGTCAAAGTTAAGAACAGTGTACAACACAGACACACATCAATTATTTTCTTAAATTTACATTATTAAAACCCATGACAGAAATACAACAAGACGAACAAGAACAAATCAAACAGCGCCGCAGCAAATTAAACGAGTTGCGGGCAAATGGCGGCATTCCTTTTCCTACTGATTTTCGCCGCAATGTGGTTGCCGGTGAGCTTTTAGCCGAATACGGCGAAAAGACCAAAGAACAACTGGAAGCAGAACCTGTGCGGGTAAAACTGGCGGGCAGAATTATGACCCGTCGGGTAATGGGCAAAGCCAGTTTTGCGCATATTCAGGATATGTCGGGCAAAATTCAGCTTTATGTCACTAGAGACACGTTGCCTGAAGGCTTTTATAACGAGCAGTTTAAAAAGTGGGATATTGGCGATATTGTCGGTGCGGAAGGCGTATTGTTTGTCACCCAAACCGGTGAACTGAGCGTTAAAGTTGACGATATTCGTCTGTTAACCAAAGCTTTGCGTCCGTTGCCTGAAAAGTTTCATGGCATTGCCGATCAGGAAATCAAATACCGGCAGCGTTATCTGGATTTGATTATGAGCGAGCAATCACGCAATACGTTTTTAATACGCTCAAAGGTCGTTGCCTATATCCGTCAGTTTCTGATTGAGCGCAAATTTTTGGAAGTTGAAACCCCCATGATGCAAGTAATTCCAGGAGGAGCAACAGCAAGGCCTTTTACGACCTTTCATAATGCGCTGGATATGGACATGTTTTTGCGGATCGCCCCTGAGTTATATTTGAAACGCTTGGTTGTCGGTGGTTTTGAACGGGTCTTTGAAATTAACCGTAACTTTAGAAATGAAGGTTTATCCACGCGTCATAACCCTGAATTTACCATGTTGGAGTTTTATCAGGCGTATGCCGAATATCACGACTTAATGGATTTAACGGAAGAGATGTTACGCGGCATTGCCGAAGAAGTCGTCGGTCATACCGTGGTTACTTATCAGGGCGAACAATACGATTTTGGCAAGCCGTTTGACAGAATGACCGTGGTTGAGTCAATCCTGCACTTCAACCCAAATCTGACCGCCAGTGATCTTGATACCCGTGAAGCTGCCGTTAAAGTCGCTGAAAACCTGCATATTCCTGTTAAGGAAGGTTACGGTTTAGGTAAAGTACAAATCGAGATTTTTGAGAAAACGGTAGAAAGTCGCTTGATGAATCCTACCTTTATTACCGCTTATCCGGTTGAAGTATCACCCCTGGCTCGACGTAATGACGACAACCCGCATGTGACCGATCGTTTTGAGTTTTTTGTTGGCGGCCGGGAAATTGCCAACGGCTTTACCGAGCTGAATGATGCCGAAGACCAAGC
>JBAXXH010000308.1:0-3426 GCA_037127995.1 Methylococcaceae bacterium
ACGACCCACTACAGTCATTCGGATATGGATTTAAGCTTCCCGATACCGGTCATTGGTAAAATAGCAATATCGACCCATAAGAGACATTCGAGTTAATGCAGAAAACAGGTTCAAATTTTGTATTAAACTTTGGTTATGCTCTTTTTTCGGTTTTGGGGGCGCATCCATCACTTACATCTCTAAACTCAGAGCCGGAATTTGGCTTATAGTGTTTAATTATATTCTCTTGAAATATAGAAAAAATTTCGCGATTTAATTGTTCAACTTTTTTTTCAGATACACCATAGTCTTCTGGGCTAAATACAGTCGGGTTACTAATTTTCATCACGCTATCTCCTCAGATAGTTATGTCTTTTAAAGAAAAGTTTGGCTCATTATAGACTGAATTCCTATGGTCATGGTTCCGTTTAACGCGGTCCAAACATCACGCACTGAATGATCAGTAGGAGTATCTTTTGTTTTAACCTTAAGTATCGGGTTGTCTGTACTCATTTGTAAAACAGCATAAGGCCAATCTGGTGCATTAAGAGGTACAAGAGGAAATGCCAAAATGATAGATTCTAAAATATCCTCTTCTGAATTGACTATTATCTCATCTCCACGCAAATAACCTAAAGGATACTCTTGTGGCCTATAATCTGTAGGTTTTTTAAATACTGCTATCGTAGAGGCCTTAAAGGCTCGGCCAGGTAACCCCATCCCATAGGAGAATTCCCAAGTTTTACGTATATCTTCTAAATTATAAGTGTCGACTAGGCATCTCAATTTTTTTGTACTTTTATCAAAAACATAAAGCACTAAATCTAGCTTATGAGAATTTCCCATAGTACCCCCTTCGATTAGAGAATTACTTATAATTTCACTTAAGGGGGAAAGAACACTTTCAATCTGATTTTTAAATTTTACTTTACTATCAGAATTTAGCTTTCCCAGCCAATTGCGAATGGCGGCCGCATCCCTATCTCCAGAGTGCTCTCGGTCATTGTTAAAGTTATAGGCTTCCCACGCTATTTTGTAGGTTGCTTTGGACATTGGGTAGGGAATTCTTACTTGAATTGAATTATTGGCTTCTATTTTAATTATTTCCTGTTGAGAAAAAGTACGCCATATCAAATCGTCCTGACTTTGACTAAGTTCCAAACCCATAGGTAAAGGTAATTCTTGAGGAAAAGCGATGGATAGAATGATCTCTTCTACGGCTATATTCTCATTAACTTGAAATAAAGCATATTCGCTAATTTTATTGGGTTCGTCGGGATACATATACTTTAGCTGCCAGCGATTAAGGGCGAAGGCATTATTCCCCTGGAATTGAGAAACAAAATCTATTGGGTCATGAGTTTTTTGTAAGCCATCATCACTAAATTTCAGTTCTCCGAGCAGATAATTTGATTTAAGTGAATCTTGATGGGGCTTACTCTCGATATATACATTCGGACCGTGTACTGATTTCCTATAGGCATAGTACGCTTCTATCCACCCTTTGCTAACAAAGCATTCAAATCCAGGAATACCAGTTACTTTTTCAAGATCGGTTGCCACACCATAGAATTCACGCCGTAAAATTGCATCTCCGAATACATTGATATCGACGTTGCAAATCATACGTCGGCACCACAATCCATTTTTTTTCTTCAATTTCTCGAATCGTTGCGAAGCAAACACTTCAAAAGGTATTATCTCAAGCCAACTATTTGAAGTTGGTTTGAATTTGCTCCCTTCATTAGGTTTACACTCGTACATTTTAAAAGTGAGGAAGCCATTTTGATCTTTACGGATGACATTAAATTCATGTGGATATGTGCCTGGATTATTGCCTTCGGTCGGTGTGCCGGCAGAAAGTACCGCAATATCTAAGGAGCTCTCTTTAGCAGGATCAACAATAAGCCGTGCAAAGTTTTGGTGATGTTTGTGACCATGTAATACAAGTTTAATTCCCATATCAGCCAGTTCGTATAAAAAGCTACCGGCGTTATCCATAATCATCATCCGTTCTTTTTCACTATCGTAGGGAAGTGGTAATGGGTGATGATGTACTGCAGCAATCCATACAAGGTTTGAATTAGAATGTTCCTGGAGATCAGCTTGACGTGCTGTAAAACACCCTCCGTCCACATGGCCTTCTGCCCAAAGCTTCGCTGTAGAAGCAGAATCAAAGGGAGCTATGCCAATACCAAGTTCATCAAAAGGTGTGGCCTTACTAAGGTATTTAAGGGAGGGAGCCTTATCAAATGCCTTAGCAAAGTTGGCTGTTAAGGCAAGCCGGAGAGTTAATGATAAGCAAATGAAAATAAATGACAAACCAAAAATCAAAGATTGCCAATTAAATAATCCTTGTATGAAAGAAGGAAAACCAACCAGAAAACTAGCTAATACAACAACGTACAAACATAAAATAGTCAACGATACACTGATAAACCATTTAGGCTTCAGATTTCCCAAGAAACCAAGTAGGATTGTTATTACGGTTAATAAACTCCAGAAAGCCAATGTATTCAAATTAAATTGATTAATAAACCAATCATTGAATAAAAATATAAAAATAAGAGTAGATAGAGAAATTATGGAGAAAAAACAGGTTATCCAGCTTATAGGCAGAATTCCAGAAAACCTAGTATCATGATTGCCGGGGATAACACAGAACTCCACTGTTTTATCTTTTCTATTTTTTAATTCTGTTGCGAACTCATCAAGCAGGCTAATGATCTTTTTAATATCTTTAGAAAAAGGTGAATGAACAAGATCGCCAGTAATAATGACCAAATCTGGTTTAAGTTTTAAAGCCGCTTGTTTTAACGCAGACCACTTTTCTTCAGAAAAATCCTTATTTTTTTCAAGACTATGTCCATAGTGCAAGTCCGATAAATGTAAAATGATTCGCTCATTTTGATTATTGGATGTCGGCTGACCTGTATTAGACTGCTGCGAAGTTGGTTGCATGAGTCCTACCCCCTCCAAAAAAGTGTTGTTTAACAGCAAGGAACATTACAGTAATTATAAGTTTTCAACAAATTTTTCTGATAATTCATAAGGTGGTATCAGGACTTAAAATAACCGAAGACAGAGAGCCTTATATTGGATTGGCCCCATCATAAATCAAAGCTTTGAATGTTGGGCATCTCTACCTAGCTGCACAACAGTATTGCGCCAGAGGTAAACACTTTCTGTTATCATTTGTAACATAATTGGTTTACATCGCTACTTCAGGCGAAATTTCCAAATGTCTGATTTTTCAACCGAGAAATAGTTAATAAAATGCACTAACAAATTTCTATTATCAATTTACTGGCAATGAATGGCAGCATTTGGTACATACCAGATGCACATACTATCAAATTCCTTGCCGTAAAGCAGCCAGTCGCGACAGGCAGTTCCTGGCCGTGACCTGACCGCCATAATGCGTAAAGTTTGATGATTGCCAACGGC
>JBAXXH010000309.1:0-3423 GCA_037127995.1 Methylococcaceae bacterium
ACAACTCATTGTTTTATATTAATTAATTTAATTCCGTTCAAGCACTAAGTAGTAGTGTCAGTTGATTCATTAAAATTGGTTGGCTGCTTTACGTGGGAAAGTTGCCATTCGAAAATGTGGAGTGAAAGTCTGTAAGGGCGGGATAATGTTACTTTGCCAATGACCGGTATCGAGAAACCTAAATCCATATCTCAATGACAGCTGTGGGTCGATACCGAACGTTGTACAAAAAACCAGCTCCGCTAACTTTTTTATCAAAAGTTGGCGGGCCGCTCACGGCCATTATGACCAGTGTCTTTTTATGCACAGTGCTTTGTTGCGAGCGAGATGTAGCTTGGGTTAGAAGCATCAATCACGCTCGCGAGCTTTGCATAATTACAGCGCTTTCAAGAGCTGGAGCATGATATCGGAACGCCTTTTACCGGCTTCCTGAAGTCTGACCAGTGTCTGTTCTTACATTGCCAATTCGGCTTCGACGAGCATATACGTGGTTTTCAGCATATCGGCGCTGGATCAGATGGTCGAAATAGACCATGACGTAAAGCGTGGGCTGTCGCGTTGCCAATGCTGAGGGTTATGGCAAGGTAAATTTTTGAGATTATGACTGTTTCCAGAAATGGATCAAGGAATGTGCACTTCAGACGACTATAAAAATTATGTCCAGCTTTTCAATCGAGGTGCCATGCTCAAGCCCCACCCCTGCAGACTAACAGTCATTTACCACCAAGCCACTGTGCATAAAAAGACACTGGTCATAATGGCCGTAATGCAAAGCTTTGCATTACGGCCAAGAGCGGACTTCGACATTTCAATTCTGAGTGACAGCAATGGAATACTTATCTGCCTTTCAAGTTGGCACCAGACGCTACATTACAAACTTTGAAAAACGGTCATTCAAAAACCTCCAGTGATCAGCAGCCAAGTACTCAAAGGTTGAAAATTTCGTCACGCTTGTATATGCATTCTTGTAAAAACAGTGGCTTTACCTACTGTCCCGCCAGAAAGCCGTTGTAAATAATAACTCCCAAGCGATTGAAACTTATTCCCCAGATTCCTTCCGCTTGGAAAATACTCCTAACCCAATTAAAGCTGTAACAAACAGCCAAACAGCTGCTGGTAATGGAATCGCCTGCACTATAATCAAACCATTCGAGAGATTGACGGCAATAACATCCCCTCCCGTTGCAAAGGGGCTGTTATCATTTACTTTAAGGATCAGTTGATTACTGCCTATGCCGTTGGCATGAAAAGTGACGGTTGCGATATCGAATAGAGTATTCGTCGTGTTACTACCGAATTGTGCTACGTCAGTGAAATCGATTTTACCGGCATCGTTGTCGATGCGGCCCTTGCTGGCATCGACGTTCCAAAAGCCAGAATTGATGCTGACCGAATCGGCATTCAGGATCATTGGATCAAACGCTATATCGATGGAGCCGCCATCCATACCTAAGTTGACTATTTTACCTGCCGATTCAATAAAGACGTGATTGGCAATGGACGCCTGTGCATCTGCATTTATTACTAAAATGCTTAGAATTAATATAAATGATATTAACTTGATATTCATGAACAGTACTCCAGTGTTGATAGCAAAATGATTTCACTAAAAATAACAATCTAATTTCATGTTTTCAATGCCCTCATGTTTTCTTAAGAATAAGTCGCTAAATCAGAAGGGCCGGGCGCTTTGCCATAGAGTTTCTTGAACAATCCCAGATCCAGGGAATTGACTTTGCCCTCGCCGTTGAAATCCGACGCCACAACCCCAGAACTTGGACTATAGGCCTTCTTGAACAGACTCAGATCCAGTGAGTCATGGCCTCGCGCCAAATTCAATGGAAAAAATTAATCCCGAGATTTTAGTTTATTTGTGGCCGAAGCTGAAGCTATCTTTCATTCTCTACGCCGGACAATTGCAGGACTGTCCCATCCGGCGAGGTGAAATAAGACGATTCGTTCGCAATGCCTCACGACGAATAGTGCGTTTTTATTCGAGCGGTTGTCGACTGATTCGCGTTTCACCGGTGTACGTAACGATGTGACTGTTGTCGGGAGTGTAGATCTCGTGAAATTTTAGCACAGCACCATCCTTGATTATGGCATTGTCGAACAGCGTAAACCCGAGGGGCCACGGAACAGAATCATCGTAAACTTCATTGTAGATATCGACGCAATGCTCTTGCACGGGAACGCTAACTGTGGACGCCATCAAAGCCTTCCAACCAAGTTCGGACAAGGCGGAGCGATAGCCATCAAGCCTGAGGGCCACAGATCCGCTCCCGGTCACCGAACACGTTTCATACGAATCATTTCTTGAGTATCCGCTGAAGGTTACGTCAGCATTTCCTTCGCCGCCCAATACCATGCCCTCCTCATTGAATCCGAAAGCCACCAAGAACGTCAGGTTAATTTTTTCATCCAGGCCGAAGCTTAAACCCTGAAAGTGCATTTCATAAGTCCCTTCACCAGAAAACACATTGGATTCCCAGTCCTTGACCTTAAATGGGTAACTCGCCACAAACACTTTTATCCTCTGAAGCATTTCCTTGGGAATCGTAAGGGGCGAAAGGGTGCCGCCAATAACATCTGGGGAGTCTGTCAACAGATCCGCCGGCGTCATTCTGGCTTCAACCGTAACAGCTGCCTCTTTTTCCACCGGTCTGACGTAATCTTGTTGCAACCACTTTGGCAAAGGGTACTTCTGCGGCGTTCCTTCGACCCCGATGTTGCTGATTCCCTGGTCGTCAGTGGTGGCATGCACTGGGTCGCCTCGAAACTCTACGGTGCCGCCTGGTCTGAAGCCCTCAAACCCTTTCCATTCGACGCTAGTATTGGGCACGGGGCCGTTTGCAGGTAGACTGAAGTCCAGCCCCACACTGTTCAGCGCCGGACGCAGGCAATTGGCTAAGCCGCCGTTGGGCAGGTCGAAATATACCTTGGCCTGGAGGGTCCTCAGTTCGCCCGGATCCAAAGTCTTGGTCCGTACCAGCGGTTCCCCCCCCACCAGGCTAATGTCCGCCTTGAACGCATTAAGGCTGATAACGAGTTCGGCATAGGCCAGGACGATGTTGGCCGCCTCCAGCCTGCCGCCGAGTTTCCAGTCGAGTATCTTGCCCTGGTGGGCCGCCTGCTCCTCAACGAATTCAAGCAGACGATTGAAGCCTTCGCTTATCCCCAGAGCGGCCCAATTGAGAATGATATCCTCTGTTCGGGTCAACTTGGCACAAGGTGTATCCACCGCGTTAAGCGATGAGGCAAGAGGCTCGATACGCTGACTGACCGGAGATGCCAAACTCAACATATTGTTCTGAGAGCCGCGCCGGGCATGAGCATAAAAATCCCCGCTTAGCCGCCGGAGGATGAGTTGTGCCTGGATGGTGTTGAACTGAACCTGGCTCAAGTTGATGGTCCCCATCAGAT
>JBAXXH010000310.1:0-3406 GCA_037127995.1 Methylococcaceae bacterium
TTTTATTAATACTACTGAATGGACGCTTTGAGTAGAGATCAGGGTGTCTGAATTTATACAAAAACACCTGGGTGATGATTTTAAACTCATTACCGTCATTGCCCAGCCCATAAGACGTACAAACCCCCTTGAGGTTGTCAATCAGTGCTTTTGTTTGTGCTGAAAAGTCTTGCGTTACCATTTAATGATTGCCTTGATAATTGTTTTTATTGTCCACGAAAAGACAAAAAGAAAAACCAGAGTCCACGAAAAGTACGAAAGGCACGAAAAAAACCGACTTATTTATTGCACGTCTATTCAATAACGTCATACTTTTAGATAAAAACTTACAAGCTCTTATCTTTTTTTATCTTTTTTTATCTTTTCTTTTCTTTTCTTTTTTTCGTGCTTTTCGTGTCTTTCGTGGACACTGTCTTTTGTTTCTAACAGCTGGGCTTCACCAAGCTGTCTTGCCTTGATATTCGTTAAGGTATTCTTTGACCAGGCAGTCGTTAATATAAAGCGCTGTTTCCGGTACCAAGTCTATTTTAGATTGTTCAAAACTATCAAATACGGCATTCATCATCAGGCTTTGAAAATAGCTTTCGTTATCCAACACATGGGTATTAATCAGGATTTTATTGTCTGCCTGTTGCTTTATAGCCATTAGCGTAACGCCCAGTTCGCTGTCTTTTTTGGAGATACTGCCGTTTTCCATGATACGTTTATGGAGGCGGGCATACTTGGCATCATTATTATATTTTGCTTTGAGCAGATTATTTTTACGGTTGAGTTCGGTGATTTTATCGTGCAGGTGCTGCAATGCGCCGATGTTATGCTTCATGTCCTCTTGGGTTATTTCATCCAGATTCTTTTTTTCAAACAGGCGCTTAAGCTCATCGTACAAAGCAATAAACTCGGGGTCTTTCTGGTCAAAATTGCTGCCCAAGGCCTCACGGGTTTTACGCAGGCTGTTTTTAAGCTGATCGGCTATGACCATTTCTTCTTCTGACACTTTACGGAACATAAACAGCACATTCTCTAAAGCGACATTAAGCAAATTGGTGGTATCCGCATCATTTTGCACGGACTCTTTCAGGTTCAGCAATTCCAGATGCCGGGCCGTTTCATTATAAAGTTGATTTAATTTCTTAAAATCCACTTTTTCCAGTATGTCAAAATGACCGGATAAACGGATCAGGTTGTAGAGGTTCTTGGCATTTTCTAAAGCCTTTTTTATATCCAAGACTTTTTTACGATCATCAATCTGGCTGATTTGCCGGGAGAAATTTTCGGCATTGGTTAGGTCGTAATAAAACAAGTGTTCTTTAATGTCCCTGATTTCTGCTTCTATCTCTTCCCTGGATTTAAAGAGGTTGGTGTAATTTTGCATTTCATCGCCCAGCTCTTCTTGCAGTTCTGCAAAATAGGCTTTGTTGGTGGCGTCAAACTCTTTGCGTATGTCGGCAAAGTCCACGACAAAGCCATAGCAGAACTTTTTATAGGGCCGGTTGACCCGTGTTAACGTCTGGAGCAAGTTATGGTTTTTAATGACACGACCGATATACAGTTTTTTAAGCCGTTTGGCATCAAACCCGGTGAGCAGCATGTTGTAAACAAAGAGCAGGTCAATTTTGCCCTCTTTAAAATCCTCGACGTCCTGTTTACGGCTTTTTTTACTGCCGACATCGTGCAATATTAAGGCGGCGCTCAGGTTGCACGGGGAATGGTAGGTTGCCGATGGTTCAGCCGCCCTTAAATAAGGCGCAAGTTCGACGGTTTGTTGCGCGGGATTGTACTTGCTGTTAAAAATATCAACCAATTTTCTGGCTTGATTGGCGCTATCACAGACCACCATACCGCCTATGGTATCGTCGCCAAAGCGTTCCCTGCTTTTTAAAAAATCATCAACAATATAATCAAGCATCGGTTCCACAAACTTTTCATGCGCATAAATGATGCGTTTGTCGGCATCACCTTTTAAAATTTCAATGTCTTTTAAGGCCTGTTGCAATTGAATTTTGTATTGGGTTTCAATGCCTTCCCGTATCAGTTTTAAGGTGTAGCCATCGGCAATGGAGGCGTTGTAATAATACTTGTGGATATAATCCCCAAAGATATCCCGGGAGCGCCTGTCATTGGCGATAAGCGGTGTTCCGGTTAAGCCAATGAGAACGGCCTTCCTGTCTGAACTAAAGAGGTTTGCCAAAAAACTGCCGTTGGGGTTATAGCTGCGGTGAACCTCATCCAAAAAATAAATCCGCCGGGTGTTGATGTCATAATCATTGACTTTGAGCGCATCGGTATCGTCTTTAAACTTTTGAATGTTTACCACGGTAATTTCACGCTTTCCGGAGAAGTTGTGAAGCGCTTGTTTCAGCCTAAAGTTTGCGACCAGCTCCTCTTTGGAATTAACGCTATGTACGATTAAACCGCGACTGGTGAATTCGCGCTTTACCTGATTCATCAGATCAAGGCGATCCACAATAAAATAAAACTGGGGTACGATGGCTTTATGTTGAAAATAGTCCGTTAAATAGTGCACATTATAAAAGGCCAGCGCTGTTTTACCAGAACCTTGCGTATGCCAAATAATGCATTTTGTTTTGCCACTTTCAAGGGTGCGCTCAATGGCTTTAGTGGCAAATAATTGCGAATAACGCATGATATGCCTTTCAAGCCCTTTAGGTTCTTGAACATAAGCAAGGCCATACTTTAACAGCATTGCCAGCCGGTCTTTGCAAAATAATGACGTTAACAGCCGGTTGGTGGGTGAGTTTGGTTCCTTATTGGTTTTAAATTCTGGTGCGTGTTTGATGGTTGAAAGATTAGTGTCTTTTAATACAACATTCTCCAGTGCATCATCTTCCGGCTCTAACAGCGTGAGTAAATCAAGCTTGTCTTCTTCCCTGAAACAGTTAAAGTTTGCAGAAGAATAGGACGTTGAAGCATAAAAAGCCCCTTGAATAAGCTCTATTGATTCAAGGTCATATTCCATGTTATTGGAGAAGACCAGAATCTGTGAAATATTGATAAACTTGCGAAACTTCTTGTTTTGAAACCGAACGTTTATGCGATCCCGTTCAGCCAGAATCCCTTCCCGGTTATTGGGTATTTTGACCTCTATAAACGCCAGCGGCATGCCGTTAATCAATAACGTTATGTCGGGCCGGAATTCATCCTCGCCATTTTTGTAAGTCAGTTCAGTAACCACATGAAAAACGTTATTACTGAAATCTTTAAAATCAATCAGCTTAATGCCGGATGTAGCGGTGAGCAAGTTATAAAACGCCGCGCCCAAATCTTCATTTTCCAAAACCAATGATACATTTTCAAAGGCTTTTTTAACCGCACCGGCGTCGGCGTCAGGATTTATTTTAAGAAGGCTTTCTGCAAAAATATCGGTAAAAATATTGGTGCTTTCGTC
>JBAXXH010000311.1:0-3399 GCA_037127995.1 Methylococcaceae bacterium
AATAAAGCACGTAGGGATGCCAATTATTTTTTAAGGAATGCTCTGAATCGCTGGGTTTCACTCTCTTCATTGACAACACGGAACACGGTTACTTGCGTAAACTACATTAGTGTCCAGCAATAAGCTTACGATAAATCAGCCGGATTAAAAAGGTTGAACGCCAAGCGGGGCGGTTCAAAATCAATAGCGGCTGCGTCGGGCTTCGCGAGTAATTCGGCAATACCGGGTTGTTGTTTATGTTGCTGCAAGTAAAAGGCTATTATTTTTGTCAATGCTTCTTGGGCATTTTGAGTATGACTGACGGCAATCACTTTATCTATTAATGCGTCATCCAGGGTAATTGTGGTCATGGCTTTACTCCGTAATATTAAACAATTTACTGTTGTAAGAAGCCTTGTTGGTACTGTTTTAGGGCATTAATTTGAACCGGGTTATGGTTGATTTTATCATCAATGCTGTTGAGAAAACAGGCTCTGTTTTTATACCGCTGGTGGGTATGTGTAAAACAGTCATGTTGGGCAACCGCTTTTAGTTGCCCAACATTCAACGATCAAAATATCGAGTGATTTCCTCAATGCCATTCGTGCGTTCCATTGCGCAAATGTCTGGCACGAAAAGATATGCTCGACCTACTTGGCTTGATCGGTTTGCCCTTGCGTAACCCGACAAATCGAAGTATCTGTGTCGGGTTACGGCAGGTTATTTTGAAAGCTGTCATTCAGCGACTGCCATGCACCCACACCTGTTTGTCAAATGTATTCAGAAACAAAAAAAGCGGCCTATTAGCCGCCTTTATCGTGAACTATTAAACAGCTTTGCGCTTCATTAAGCCTAGCAACCCTAACAAGCCACTGCCAAATAACCAGCCCGCACCGGGTAACGGCACGGCGGAAACATCGCCGGAGCGAACAGCCCATGCGAAGTAGTGGGCGTACTTATAAAACTGATCTTGGTTGCCAGTGACGGTAATGAAGTTCCACGCGACATCAGGATCGGGCGCGTACTCAGTACCCGACCAATACGCAAAAGCTTGCAGGTTGATTACCGGGCCAACGTTATTTTGGCCGCTGCAACATGATTGATCTACTCCGTTATAGGTACCGTTGCCGAAGAGGCCAAAATCAGCTTGGACGATGCCGGTAGTACTGTAGTAGTTCTTTAATCCAAGGTTGACGTTGTACATGTAGGCCAGTTCGGAGTGTAGGCTGGTGATGTTGTAGCCGGAATCAGTGCTGCCATCAAATGGAATACCGTTGTGATAAACGTTGTATTCAAAACTCGTGCCGTTGACAGGTGTATTATGCGCCAAGCGCCAGTCGCTATAATCGACATTACGGATGCTGTCGTGATAGACCAGATTGGCTGCCCAAGTATTGGCTCTGCTCCAGTCTAACCCTCCATCGGCATCGTAGCCGCTGGTTTTGGCGTAGTTGGCGTCTTGCAACCATGTGACGTTGAGGACGTTGTCGTAGAGGAGGCCGCCGCCGCGATCAACTAATGAAGCCTGGGCAGTACTGGTTACTACTGCACTGGCAATCATGGTTAATGCTACTAAAGATTTTTGATAGTTCATAATTTTCTCCTAAATGAAAATTTAAAAATTAATTGCAACCGAGTCAACTTTTTTAACAAAAACTCTGTGAATTTTCGTCTCTTTCCCGCAATAAGTTTGGCTTTCTCCTCCTTCAATCATGCAAACTTATCCAAATGTGTGACTTGTGCGAAGCAGAAAATTTAACTTTTTAGGACTCTATCCATAAATAACGTGTACAACATCGGCCAATTCGCCTTGGCAGATTGTTTGCTGTTATTGAATTGCATAACTTATTTTTGGGTGGGCACTAAGCAAGTTAACTGTTAAACGAAAGGTCGGTCAAAACATTTGACTGACCTTGTCGAAATGTCTGGGTACTCCACACTGTAATGAGTCTAATCATAAGCACCCAATACCGCACTGCTTACTTTGTATTTGGTATACTCATGTCCGGTGCTTGGCGATGTCCAGCCAGTATCAAAAACTCTTGCGTCGACCAAGCCCGACCAAGCCAGCCAATGCAGAACCGAACAACCAGATTGCTGCGGGGATGGGGACGGGTGAAGTCTTTATGCCGTCGAAATAGGCATTAACCCATCCAGACCCTGCTTCATCATAGAGAGTTAGATTGAGCGTATAATTTCCATTCACTGGAGCTGTCCAGCTCCATGGTTCCCAAGCAAAAGCGGATGGATTGCCTGACTTCGACCATAACACTGGATCAGAGGAAATGGAAATCGTTGCTAGTGGCTGAATAATAACATAAGGATCCTTGCCCGACACCCCAGCGTAACCTGATAGTGTCTCTCCTTGAGCTAAGGAGACTGTCTGGGAGACTTGTTGAGTAGGCCAAGTAACTCCATTATTCATATTCAGAAAATATGATCCTTCAGCAGGACTTGCAAAATAACCACCACCGGCTGTGATGCCAAAATCAAGATGACCAGTGCAATCCCAGTAAGCACAGGAGGAAGTGATAGTCCACCCACTAAGATCGCCACTTTCAAATCCGCCATTTACAATGCCTGCTTTTGCTTCATTCGTTGAGGTAAATACAACCAGGAAAGCAAGAGCCAACACGGAGGGAAGTGGCATACCAAGCCTTGCTCCAAACCCAGCCCACAGACTGGTTTCCATTTTTTTATCCATCGAAATTATCTTAACTTCAAGCATTCGAGGATTCACTGCCGATATATTGTTCATTTTTTTATCTCAAAGGGTTTAATAATTATTTTAAAATGCCTTAGCATTTCTTGTATTTTTTGGTTAATAGTTTAATTTTTGATTTATACGATCTACTCCAGATGGTGTATTGTGTCTGTTGAAGATGATGCCAATCAGTTTGTATGGGATTCGCAACTTTCTGTTCCTACCGTACAATAGGTTTCGTGATATTATTATTTTCAAGTATAGTACAAAAAAAATATCTACTGATAATGCCCGTAGGTAATAAAGGGTTACAGGGGTCTGCTTTGTACTTGAATGACTTCTTTTTTGGCGCTATGCATACCTCTTGAACTGCTAGAATCGACTGGCCGGTTTAGGGATGCGTAGAATCATAGCCGACGGCAGTCTATGGGTCGTAAAATAACGACCAAGGTCAATGTGTAGATTTAAAGCATCCCCAAGCATCAACTAAACTTCTGGAAAATTATATTATTTAAAATAGAAAAATAAATCCCTTATAAATACCTATAACAACTAACTTTAAAAATAAGCGGCTTTTGTATTTAAAAGTGTGCTGACGATTTTAAATACGTTAAAAAACACATAAAAATTACCAACCCAACCCTGTCATTATCATTTTTGCTAAGTAGTGTCTGAACGAAAAAGCCGATTTTGAAAAAAAACCACGCAAATTCCAG
>JBAXXH010000312.1:0-3352 GCA_037127995.1 Methylococcaceae bacterium
GAGCAGCACTCTCGGCATGATGGTCAGCGCTACGTTCGGGGTGTTGACTCTTGCTGTTGGCAGCCTATTGCCTTGGTCAGGCACCGGTATGGCCTGGCTCGCTTGGTGGTTCGGTGATGTCGTGGGAGTCATTGTTGGTGGCACGGCTCTGATTACCTTTGATCGTGGCGAATTTGATCGGCTGCCAGGCAGCAAGCTTCAAAGTGAGTTTGTTGTTTCGGCTGTGATTGTGGTGTGTCTCGGACTTGTCTGGATGATTATGCCGGCGCGTTCATTGGGCTATGTTTTTTTAATACCCTTACTTGGTTTGGTTCTGATAGGGATTGCGTTGAGACTGGGGGCTTGGCCTGCGGCCGTGTTCGCATTAGCGCTGTCGGCCTGTGCCGCTTGGACACTCGTTATCGGTCAAGGTCCTTTTTTTGACCAAAACCTGCATTTGGCGATCGCCAAACTTTGGGCTTACATGACTACGCTTTCACTTTTGACCTTGCTGGTGTCAACACTTGTTGCCGAACGCAAGCAGATCGAACAATCCTTGCAAAAGGAAAGCGAAAAGAACCTTGTGCTGTTGCGCAATGCCAGTGATGGCATTTATATACTTGACTCCGAAGGCAATATCATCGAAATCAGCGAATCATTCTGTACCATGCTGGGTTACAGGCATCACGAAATGATCGGCATGAACGTCACCCAATGGGCTATCAAATTTGATAAAGCCGAATACCTTCAGGTAGTGAGGCAGCAATCCATAAACGCAACGCGCACCCAGTTTGAGACCTGCCACCGCTGTAAAGATGGAGCGATTATTGATGTCGAGGTCAGCGTTTGTCAACTCGAGCTGGACGGCAAACCTGTATTTTTTAACGTTTCACGCGACATCACTGAGCGCAAGCAGATAGAGCGTGCGCTGCGTGAAAGCGAATTTCTCTGGAAATTTGCCGTCGAAGGTTCCGGTGACGGCGTCTGGGACAGGAATCTTTTGACCAATGAAATGAACTATTCCAAGCGCTGGAAGGAGATGTTGGGGTATGCCGAAAATGACATCCTGCCTACCCGACAGGAATGGTTTGATAGCATATATCCCGATGATCAGTTGCGCGTTAAAACAGCAATGCAAGATTACTTGATTGGAGAATCGAAAAGTTATTTTTGTGAATACCGATTATCCTGTAGAGATAACAGTTACAAATGGATTCTTGCGCGCGGTATGGTGGTCAGCTTCGGTGAAGAGGGAACACCCTTACGCATGATCGGTACCCATACCGATATTTCGGTGCTTAAAAATATACAAGAAACCTTGCAGGAAAAAGAATGGATGTTGTCCCAATCACAGCGCATTGCTCATATTGGTAGCTGGTCTTTGAATCTTGCGACCGGTTATTTAACCTGGTCAGATGAAATGTATCGTATTTTTGGTGTTACCCCTGATATATTCGAGCATACTCTGGAAGCGACTAGTGATTTGATCCTTCCTGAAGATCTGGACTTGAGAAACAGTTGGTTCAATGATGCCCTAAAGGGAGAAGACATGCGGGAGCTGTTTTTTCGTATCAGGTTAGCGGATGGCACCATTCGTTTTATCTGTAGTACCTGCGAATTGCAATACGATGCCCTGAGCAAATCATTGCGCTTGGTGGGTAGTTCGCAGGATATTAGTGAGCGTAAATACCAGGAACAGCAAGACAAAGAGCATCTAAACCAACTGGCTCATGTCACGCGCCTTGGATTGATGGGCGAAATGGCGTCCGGAATCGCCCATGAAGTTAATCAACCCTTAACGGCCATTGCTACCTATACGCAGGTTAGTTTAACCTTGATGAAAGCTGAAAGACCTGATTTGGCAAAGCTTGCCGAGGTTATCTACAAAACCCAGCAACAGGCGTTAAGGGCCGGGCAGATCATTCGTCGTATGAGAGAGTTTGTTAAAGCCAATACCAAGCAGGTTTCAGCGACCGACCTTAATGAGTTAATTCAAGACGCAACCAGTCTGTGTCTGCCTGAACTAAAGCTTGGCAATATAGCGCTAACCCTTGAATTACAAAGCCCTCTGCCGCTTATTAATGTTGATGTGATACAAATTGAACAGGTCATCATAAACCTGATCAGAAACAGCGCGGATGCCTTCGACAGTTGTCCTGATAACCAACAGCGTGAAATATTGATCCATAGCTTATTAACGCTTAATGAGGGCATAGAGGTCAGAATAAAAGATAATGGTTCCGGTATTGCTGAAGATCAGCAACAAAAAATATTAATGCCCTTTTACACTACCAAGGAAGAAGGGATGGGGATGGGGCTGTCTATCAGTCGTTCCATTATCGAAGCCCA
Organism: Methylococcaceae bacterium; assembly: GCA_037127995.1. Taxonomy (GTDB): domain Bacteria; phylum Pseudomonadota; class Gammaproteobacteria; order Methylococcales; family Methylomonadaceae; genus Methylobacter_C. The sequence continues at coordinate 2,329 of JBAXXH010000312.1, forward strand.
TGATGGGAAGTTCCATTTTAATAGCCAAGCCGGAAAAGGCACTACCTTTTATTTTACCTTGCCAATAATATAAATATATTATGTGGAAGGAAAGCGATATTTGATTAAGATCATTGGAAGCAGTGCAGATCGGGGTAGCGACGGCGTAACTAGGCAAGTCGAAGTGTCTGTGTGGTTACGGCTAGATAGATTATTATCAATTTTTTTAGAAAAAAGTATTAATTACTTTTGGGTATCTATGAAGAATGAAAAAAAATGTAACTGGGCTCTGTCAGAGCCGCTTCAAGCGCATTATCATGATGTTGAATGGGGTGTACCTGTCCATAATGATCGGCTTTTATTTGAACTGCTTACACTCGAAGGCGCTCAGGCAGGGTTAAGTTGGGTCACTATCTTAAAAAAACGCGAAGAATACAGAAAAGTCTTTGACAATTTTGAAGCGGGTATTATCGCAACCTATGACGATAACAAAATCAACTCGCTGTTGGCTAATCCAGGTATTGTAAGAAATAAACTAAAAGTAAATTCTGTTATAAGTAATGCCAAAGCCTTTTTGACGGTTCAAGAAGGCTTTGGCAGTTTTGACGAGTATATTTGGCTGTTTGTAGATGGCCGGCCTTTTCATAATGCCTTTAAGACGGCTGCTGATATTCCGGTTTCTACCCGCGTCTCTGAAATAATGAGTAAAGATCTAAAAAAACGTGGGTTTAAATTTGTCGGCGCTACCATTTGTTATGCGTTTATGCAGGCGACGGGCATGGTAAATGACCATACAACCGATTGTTTTAGGTATGCTGAAATTAAAAGAAAGTATTCATGATTAATGCTGACGTTATTTCATGCCATCAATCTACATGAAGTTTTTTAGGCTAATTTGGTATTGGAAGCGGCTAAGGGTTGCTTAACTAAAATCTGTTGGTATAATGGACGGCTCTTGAAGTTACCTAAACTTCAGGCGCGTAGCTCAGTTGGTTAGAGCACCACCTTGACATGGTGGGGGTCGTTGGTTCGAGTCCAATCGCGC
>JBAXXH010000313.1:0-3312 GCA_037127995.1 Methylococcaceae bacterium
CTTACTTTATAAAAACTTTGCCACTCGTACTTATGCCCCAAAAACCGCCATCCTTTAAAGTGTCTTTGTCATTCCAAAATCGGACAATGGCCTATTTTTATAGCCAGATTGAGCAACAACAGCGGATTTTGCAGCGTGTTCAGGCGGCTTTACCTGACCCATTAAAAAAACAGGCGAGACATTGCCTTATAAAAGATAAAAAATTGCTGATTTATACGGATTCGGCTGCCTGGGCATCACAACTGCGTTTTTATAAAGGCGTAATTCTTGCCGCAATTGCGCCGTTAACAAAAACGCCCGTTGAAATAATGCAAGTGAAGATTATTACGGGTCAAACAGGGGGTATTTTGGAGGTTAAACGGAAGGCAAAAATACCTTCGGCAACACAAATAGAAGTTATCCGAAGCCATAGCCTGACTGTTTCGGATAATCAACTGAGACTGGCATTGCTAAAATTAAGCACAACACTGGAAAGGCTGTCCGGCAAGACTTAAGCAGATTTCCTACAAAAAACTTCCCAACTTGCGGGGCTTTTTATTTATTTCCCGAGCTGTCAAAATAGTTACGTTCCGCTACGCACCTACTTTTTCCGTTTAGAGAATCGCCGCTGCATTACTCTCGATCACTATTCCAGAGGCGATTCTACGTTCCGCCATCCATGGCTACGTACCTCCTGCATAATCACTGGAGATAGGGTGAATGCAGATATTACAGGAACAAATGTCTGCCCATACCGTCGTTGACAACAAAAAAATCCTGCGCTATTCGGATATATTCATTCTTGAATATCGCCTAACGTCAGTGTAAAAACAACACTATTCAGCGGGTCTGAGCGTTTCTGCAGAGCGCATAAAAGAAATCGGCGCTTCTTCTTCAGTTGTAAAAGTAACCATTTCCCAAGCATCTTTGTCAGCTAATAAAGTGCGGAGTAATTTATTGTTCAAGCCGTGCCCTGATTTATAACCGGTAAATTCACCAATCAAGCTATGTCCCAACAAATACAAATCGCCAATCGCATCAAGAATTTTATGCTTAACAAATTCATCGGCACAGCGCAAGCCGTCTTCATTGAGAATTTTATCATCATCAACCACAATAGCATTATCCAGACTTCCGCCCAGCGCCAAATTGTTTTCTCTCAACATATCAATATCTTTCATAAAGCCAAAGGTTCTGGCTCGACTGACTTCTTTAACAAAAGTCGTTGAAGAAAAATCCATTGTGTGTGTTTTTACATGCTCTTCAAAAGCGGGATGTTCAAAATCGATCGTAAAAGTCACTTTAAAGCCATCAAACGGATCAAATGATGCCCATTTATCACCCTCGTCAACTCTAATGCTACGCTTGATTCGAATATACTGCTTTGGACAGTCTTGCTCCTCAACTCCAGCCGATTGAAGCAAAAACACAAAAGGCCCTGCACTACCATCCATAATGGGCACTTCAGCTGCGCTCACATCAATAAGGGCATTGTCTATCCCTAATCCGGCAAAAGCCGAAAGCAAATGCTCGATGGTTGATATTTTCACATCGCCGGCAACCAATGTAGTCGACAATACTGTTTCACCAACATTTCCAGGTGTTGCCTGAATGGTAACGGGCTCATCCAAATCCACCCGGCGAAATCTGATCCCTGTATTGGGTTCGGCAGGGCGTAATGTTAAATGGACTTTATCGCCAGTATGTAGACCTACGCCTGTAGCTCTTATAGTGTTTTTTAAGGTTCGCTGTTTAATCATAAAATAAATAACGCCAAATGAAGGGGCAAAAATAGTTCATTGTATCACGATATATACCCAAAAAAGAGTGTGAATCGATATTACTTTTAGTGGGCACAACGTTATACGATTTTTTTCTGCTCAAAATAAATACCTGCGGGCGATTAAAGTGACATGAATTAATCGGTAATCCATTTAACACGGGACACACTTGGCAGGCTTTATAAACCTGCCAAGTCTAACGTCGCTATTTTTGCCCCTACTAAAGTGAATAGTCCATTAATCAATCATTACGGGTAATTTGATGTAGCTAACCCGGACTAATTAATGCTAATCTACACATCATTTTTTAGTGATTGTGGACATGTTAAACAAAATTTTTCAACGAAAAACCCAGGAACAATTACCCGATTATTCAGGGATTCTGAAAAAGCAATATAACCATCAAGTATCTCAAAACCATATCCAATACGACAAAGCGCAATTGGTTGCTTTACGGCATTTACAAACGCTCCTTGATTATGCAGACGCCTGTTGCCGTTATAATCAAAAATCCATCGCCTATAAACTACTGTCATCGCCCCCGGAAAAATGCCAAAGTGTGTATCTGTTTGGTGATGTAGGTCGCGGCAAATCCATGTTAATGGCGCTATTTTATGACGCGTGTCCTATTGAACAAAAAAGACGCGTGCATTTTAATCTGTTTATGCTTGAGGTTCATGCCTTTACCCACGAATGGCGCCAACATAATGATACCGATGCCATTATTGCCTTGGCAAAGAAAATCAGGGCAAGCGCTTCACTTCTCTGCCTTGATGAGTTTCATGTAACCGATATAGCGGATGCCATGATTCTGGAAAGATTGTTTAGCAAACTCTTTCAGCTAGGATTATTGGTTGTTATAACCTCTAACCGACATCCGGATGATTTATATCGGGGCGGCTTGCAACGAGAACAATTTTTGATCTTTACCAAGCTCTTGCAAAAAGAATCCAAGGTTATTGAGCTGGTTGCAAAAGAAGATTATCGCTTGATGCACCTGCATGCACTTGAAGCGACTTATTATTTTCCATTGGATGCCCATGCGCATGAGTTTGTGCAACAAAGTTATAACGAGTTTACTAATTTTGCCGCACTACAAACCGGCTTTTTACAGGTATTAGGCAGAAAGGTTGCTTTATCCTCCGTACAGGGCGACATTGCGCTCACTTCTTTTAAAGAGCTCTGCATGCAACCTTTAGGTTCGGCTGATTACACCAAGATTGCCCGTGAATTTAGCACCTTGATTATGGCCGACATTCCGAAATTATCAGCCGATAAACGTAACGATGCCAAGCGTTTTATGACCTTGATTGACGCGCTTTACGAGCATAAAGTTAAATTAATATGTACCGCTGAAGTACCTGCTCAAGAACTTTATACTAAAGGTGACGGGGTATTTGAGTTTAAACGTACTGTATCAAGATTAATTGAAATGCAATCAGAAGGTTATTTACGCAGCAAACACATCGGGTACTGATGAGTTGAATGCAAATTTTTGGGATCCTTCACTCCTCGGTTTACACTTTTTGCAATTAACATCGCGCAGGTCGGA
>JBAXXH010000314.1:0-3293 GCA_037127995.1 Methylococcaceae bacterium
TTTGCTTGGGGGATTTTTTTGGCTTATTGACAGGGGCAGGCTAATGGGTGACCTCAATTGATATTTGATCTATTATGCAATTTAGCCGGTTTCACAAGCCTTTCAAGGTGATTTTACGCATTCTGATATAAAAATCTTCCATCACCTGAATAAATGAGCTTTGCTTTTTCCAAAACAAAGGAAAATCCCCCCCTTTTTTAATTAAAATAGCGGGAATAATCGCTGCCTGACCGGGTTCCAGACTTTTTGGCAGCGGCTGTGCTCCCTGCCAAAAGCCTTTCAGGCTGATTTCTTGCGGAAATTCTGTACGGACGGGGCGGGTATAAAAACTGGTTACCGGTTGCGTGTCAACAGCCGCACTACTTTTGGCATCGCTTAATACTTTACCTAAAGGTGACAACGCCAGTTGCTGCAACAACTTTTCGGGTGCCAGTCCGCGCATTTCAAATAACAGAAACGGATCCTGATCCAGTTGCCCCGCCAAACGGTAACAAACCCCGGCAATATGTTTGCAGGGGACTTCATAATCAGGGCAATCGCAGGCGACTTTAAAATCTTTATAATCGTTTGGCAGTAAGTGCACACCCACATCCGCAAACACTGTTTCTATGTTTTCCGGAATTTCATTAAGCAACAACCGGGCAATAAAGCTGGCACGTTGGCTAAGTTTTTGAATGATTTTTTGCCATTGCGCCTCAGATAAATGGGTCATTTGCACACTAACGTTATAAGTCGGCTCTTTGTAAACACCAAAATAAGGATTGATGTTCCCGCGCAGTTTTGCCACGACTTTACCTTTTTGTAATAGCCATTGCTTGATACGATTGTCGGTGGAATAAGAACGCCCGCGCTGTAAACGGCCACTGTCGGTAAAATCTTCCAGAGCCGCTATAAATTGCTGTCCCCACCAGGTTTTTGCATGAGTACTCATATCAGTCTTCCATAATGCTGTGTTTATTAAGTGCAATCAGTTCCTTAAACGCCTGATTATCGAGCTTGGTTAGCCAGCTTTCATCATTTCCCACAATGTTGTCGGCCATTTTCTGCTTGTCGCTGATCATTTGATCGATGCGCTCTTCCAGAGTCCCCAGCGTTACAAATTTATGCACAAAGACATTCTTACGCTGGCCGATACGAAAGGCCCGGTCAGTCGCCTGGTTTTCAACCGCAGGATTCCACCAACGATCAAAATGAAACACATGATTGGCTTGGGTTAAGGTGATACCGACACCACCGGCTTTAAGCGACAGAATAAAAACCGCCGGCCCGGTTTCCGGATCTTGAAAATCACTGATCATCAGTTCGCGCTTGGTACGTGGCGTGCCACCGTGCAAGTAATGGGTTTTATAGTGCTTCTCTTTTCTTAGATAACGCTCCAGGTGTTCACCTATTTCAGTAAACTGGGTAAATACCAGAACACTGTCACCTTGTGCCATCGCTTCTTCGAGCATTTCACTGATGCGCTCAAGCTTGTGCGAACGTTCCTGGGTAAAGGCACTGCCATCTTGTAAAAACTGCATCGGATGATTGCAGATTTGTTTTAATTTCATCAAGGTAGACAACATTAAACCCTGACGTTGAATACCTTCCGCTTCCTCTAACTGGGTCACCACATCTTGCACCACCACTTCATAGAGGGATGCCTGTTCTTTGCTCAGGTTGCAATAAATCTTGTTGTCGATTTTATCGGGTAAGTCTTTGATAATGGCTTTGTCGGTTTTCAAGCGCCGCAAGATAAACGGCTGGATGAGTTTTTTTAAGATAGCCGACTGGCGCGGGTCATTATCACGCTGTACCGGCAACTCATATCTTTTGCGAAAATGTGCCTGTTTGCCTAAATAGCCCGGATTAAGAAAATTAAAAATTGACCATAAATCCATTAAACGATTTTCTACCGGCGTACCGGTTAAGGCCAGACGCGAATCGCCGTTGAGCTTTAAAATAGCTTTGGTTTGTGCCGCCTTGGGGTTTTTAATATTTTGCGCCTCATCCAGCACCACCCGGTGCCAGTGCAAGGCACCCAGTAATTTACTGTCTTTACGGGCAAGGGTGTAAGAGGTAATCAGCAAGTCATATTGTAAACAGCGATGCTTGAAAGCATCGACCGCTTGTTCACGGTCACTGCCATGATGAATCAATGTAGTCAGTTGCGGGGCAAATTTTTCAATTTCTTTTTGCCAGTTGCCAATAACCGACGTGGGCGCAATCAGTAGCGTAGGGCCCGGTTTTGTTTGCTCGCGCTCCATAACCAACAAACTAATCACTTGCATGGTTTTACCCAAGCCCATATCGTCTGCCAGGCAACCGTTTAGCCCCAGATTTTCCAGATAACGTAACCACGCCACGCCGCGCTTTTGATAATCCCTTAGCTCTGCATTCAGTCCTACCGGATTGTCGATGAGCTCTAATTGGCTGTTATCAGATAACTTGGCCAGCATCTGTGCCAAACTATCCTGCACATCCAGTTCAAAATTGTCGGCGTCTTCGGCTAATTTTTTTAATAACGCCTGTACCGATAGCTCAGGCATTAAGGTATTTTCCTGCTGTATAAAGGCCAGCATGTCCTGCATGTTATCGCGATCCAACTCCATCCATTGACCGCGAAAATGGATCAGCGGCGTTTTTGCATCCACCAACTGTTGCCATTCTTCAGGAGTCAATATTTCATCACCGAGTGCCAGCTCGTAATGATAATTTGTCAGCGTTTCCATCGAAAAATAAGCTTGCGCATTGGCAGGCGTAGACTTGGCTTTACCGCCTGAACGCAAACGAACTTTCGCCCGGCGGCGACCTTTAGGGGTTAACCATGCCGGAATAATGACTTTAAAACCGGCATCTTCCAGAATCCAGGCGCTTTCTTTTAAAAACTCAAAGGCTTCATCCAAATTGAGCTGCACACTAGCCGGTTCAGCGCCTTCCATACCCAGCCAGAGTTTGGGATAAATACGTGCCGCTTGTGCCAGATTAATTAAAATTTGCTGTTCAATCGCCACCCCAAACTGTTGCTGTAACAGCTCATGAAAGTGCTCTTTATGTGCCCAAAATTCATCCAAATCCAGTTTAAACGAGGGGTCTTTGTGAGATGATAAAAAGAACACCAAGCGCCACTGGTCAATCGCCTCGGCATGGGCTTCAAGCAGCTGAAAGCCCGTGTGCAAAGTACTATGTGCCTCGGTTCCCAACAGTTTTTGCTGCCATTGCTGCCAGTATATAAAGTCATCAGGCAGCTTTTGGCAGATGGCAATCGACTCTGCGGCGTGTTTGTGCAACAGAATGGTTTCTAAAAAATCACC
>JBAXXH010000315.1:0-3291 GCA_037127995.1 Methylococcaceae bacterium
CCTGTACTCGATTTGGCTGTTAATTCCGCTTCCGAGCGCGGCCTGTTGAGCATGGCTCTGCATCCCGATTTTCCTGCAACTCAGGAAATTTTTATCCGCTGGACGGAAAGCAGCACCGGAGCCGATTCCACCGTTTTGTCAGAAGTACCTTTACTGGGCAACCGCGTCGATCGCTTCTTATGGAATCCCGCCAATGGCGGTAGCCTGGTTTTCGATCATAACCTGATTAAGTTGCGTTCCCTTCAGACCGACAACATTGCCGTAGCCGGTCATCCCGGAAGCAGCAACGCCAATTTGCAAGGCAATCACAACGGTGGGGTGGTCAAGTTTGGGCCGGACAAAAACCTGTATTTATTCATGGGCGATCAAGGCCGTCGGGGCTGGCTCCAGAACCTTCCCAACGGCCCGTTTCTGAGTGCACCTTTGGTTGACGACACCTTCGGCGGGCCAAGCCCCGACAACAATCATCTCTCGGGGGTGATTTTACGTTTGGACACGGATGGCAATGCGCTGTCGGATAATCCGTTTTTTGCAACCGGGGCGGCTATTGGCGGAGAAGTCGGCACCAACATCCAAAAAATCTACTCTTATGGCCACCGAAACGGCTTCGGAATGGCCTTTGATTCTGCCTCTGGTTCACTATGGGAAACTGAAAACGCTGATGACGCCTTTAGTGAATTGAATCGAGTAATACCTGGTATGAATGGCGGCTGGATTCAATTTGCGGGGCCGCTCAGCCGGCTTCCCCAGTTTAAATTGATAGAGACCACTCAGTTTACCAACGCCATGCAGCAAGTAAGATACCCGCCGACACGGGTCGCGTACACGCCAGCCTTAGCCAAGTCACGTTTGTTCTCTCTTCCGGGCTCCCTCTATGTGGATCCGGAGTTCAGTTGGAAATACGAAATTGGACCTGCCGGAACGGCTTTTGTGGAAGGTAATGCGCTTGGATCCGAGTACAACGGAACTTTGTGGATGGGCTCTTCAAGAGGCTTTGCCCAAGTCGGCGGCAATGGTGGCAGCTTGTATCGGTTCCATTTGACGCCAGACCGCTTGCATGTTGATGTCAGTGCGGATCCACGCTTGGCGGATAAGGTGGCTGACAATCTTTTCAGAGCCACAAAGTTCGAAGGTACAGAGAGCGAAACCCTGCAAATCGGTACAGGATTTGGAACCACTCCGGATATTCAGCAAGGCCCTGATGGAAATCTCTACGTAGTTTCGGTAACTGACAACGCAATTTATCGCATTAGCCGTAAGCCTTAATGGCAATTAACAGGAGCACAATTCAATGAAAACAATAAATCAATTTAAACCGGCATTGCTTGTGGCATCTTTAGCATGCGTATTTTCAACCCCATCACAGGCTGGCTTGTTAATTAATGGCGGTTTCGAATCCGGATTTTCTGGATGGACGAGAGCCGATCAAATCGGCAGTGAGGGCACTTTTTTTGAGCAAACTGGAACATCAACGCCTGTAAACGGGTTTCCCGTCCCGGTTCCGCACGAAGGTTCCCACGCCGCCATGACGGATGCACAAGGCCCCGGAAGCCATGTCTTATACCAGGACTTCAGTGTTGCAAATGGCGTCATGAAGGGAAGCGTCGGATTTTCTCTATTTCTGCACAATTATGCTGACAACTATTCTAATCCATCCACTCTCGATTTTGCCTCTACCAACTTAGTTGGCGCTTTAAATTTAAATCAGCAGGCTCGTGTTGATATCTTGAGTGCCTCAGAAGATCCATTCAGCGTAACAGTTCTGCAGAATCTCTTCCAAACCAAGCCCGGAGACGTGTTGGTTTCAGGCTATGATACTTTCCTGTTCGATATCAGTCCCCTGCTACAAGCGCATCAAGGTGAGCTATTGCGCCTGCGCTTTGCCGAGACTGATAATGTAAACCTCTTTAATTTTGGCGTAGATAACGTCAGCTTTAATACACCGGTTCCCTTGCCCCCTTCGTTCATCATGACAGTATCCGGATTAGCAGGTCTTTTCTGGGGAAGCAGGAGGCAGAATAAATTACTACCCGGATAAGAAAACCTTCTATTAGAAGTGTGTGAACATCAGTTCAGCAACAACTTGAAAAATTCAAAAGTGCCGGAAATTAGCCCCACAGCTATTTCCGGCATTTTTTGAAGAAATGGTGGCTCATGAGGCTAAATGCTTGATTGAGTGACGCCGCCTGTGCAGGTGTCGCAGACACCAAACAGCCAGACAAAACGGTGATGGCTGCCGCCAATTGAATCAGGTTGATGGCAAACCCTGCATCATTGAAAATGTGAATATCGATCACTAATCACAAGTGGATCGGGTGTTATTTATTGCGAGCTACCTAATCACAAGCATTATTGGTTAACCAAAAATCCCTGTGCAAACTAAAAAATCGGTATTTAGGCATTCATATTAGAAATGTCGTACTTGTTCATCAACCGATAGAGACTAACACGAGAAATACCCAGTACTTGTGCCGCACGGCTCAAATTATTGCTGGTATGACGCAAACTGGCAAGAATCAACTCACGGTCAGCTGTGGCTCGGGCTTCTTCAAGAGTTTGCAGCATGCGTTCTTTATAACGTCGTTCAAGACCCAGGTCGGCGGGGGTCAACAGATTATTTTCGGACATGACGACAGCATGGTGAATGCTGTTCATTAATTGCCGGATATTACCGGGCCATTCGTAATTTTTTAACAGTAAAAGAGAATCCGCATGAAATCCTTTCGCTTTATAGGTTCCGTTTGCAGAAAATTTATTGAAATAATAATAGGCAAGCAGTTCTATGTCGCTGCCCCTGTCCCGTAACGGTGGCGTTTTTATTTGCAGCACTCCGAGACGATAATAAAGATCCTCCCTGAAAGTTCCATTCTGCACGGCTTCTTTTAAGTCCACATGCGTAGCGGCAATAACGCGTACATCAATAGCAATTTTATCTGATCCACCCACACGCACAATGGTTCTGTCTTCAAGAAAGCGTAACAAATTAATTTGCTGCTCAAAGGGCAAATCACCAATCTCATCCAAAAACAGGGTTCCACCCTGTGCCGATTCAATACAACCAATTTTTTGTTGCTGTGCTCCGGTAAAAGCGCCTTTTTCATAACCAAACAACTCGGCCTGAATCAAATCTTTTGGGAATGCACCACAGTTTATAACAACCAGTGGCTGTGCCGAACGACCGGAATAATTATGAATGGCATTGGCGACCAATTCCTTGCCGGTTCCGGTTTCGCCTTCGATGAGAACCGAACAGTCTTCTTTAGCCACTTTTTCAAGCAGACTGAATAAATT